>NZ_JASOOK010000060.1:0-1530 GCF_030217725.1 Streptococcus sp. UMB1203
GGTAACTTCTCAAAGTAACTTCCACTTGCCTGACCAAAGTGGAAATTAGTCTAAAACGGATTTTTATGGTGGAATTAAGTGTGAGACGTTTGAGTTAGAAATGAGGCTCACTATGACAAAACATAAACACCTTACCCTTTCAGACCGTAATGATATCCAATTAGGCTTAGAGCGCAGTGAAACCTTCAAAGCTATTGGACAATCCATTCTAAAAGACCCGACTACTGTTTCTAAAGAAGTCAAACGAAACAGACAAATCCGAGAGTCTACATGCCATAACCTTCCTTGCCCTCTACTCGACAAAGCTCCCTTTGTCTGTAACGTCTGCCCTAAAAGAAGACAAAATTGTGGCTATAAGAAGATTTTCTACCTCGCTAAGCAAGCTCAAAAACAGTACGAACAAACTCTTATCGAAGCTCGTGAAGGAACTCCTCTCAATTCCAAGACCTTCTGGGACATGGACAAAGTCATTTCTGATGGTGTTAAAAAGGGCCAACACATCTATCATATCCTCAAAACTCACAACCTTGATGTCAGCTCCTCAACCGTCTATCGACACATCCGAAAAGGATACCTATCTATCGCTCCTATTGACCTAGCCAGAGCCGTTAAATTCAAAGAAAGACGGAAAAGTAAGCTACCTTCCATCCCTAAAGAAGCTAAAAAAGGCCGTTCCTATGAGGATTTCCAAAATTATTTGGCTCTTAAGCAACTGAACTCTTGGCTGGAAATGGACACCGTTATGGGCAGGATGGGAGGTAAAGTCCTACTCACCTTCAACCTGTCTTTCTGTAACTTTATCTTCGCTAGACTTCTGGATAATAAAACTGCCCTTGAGGTTACCAAACACCTCTATGACATCAAGAACACTCTTCACCAAGCGGACAAAGATTTCTTCCAACTCTTCCCTGTCATCCTGACAGATAATGGTGGAGAGTTTGCCAGGGTTGATGACATCGAAATGGATGTGCGAGGAGAGAGTAAACTCTTCTTTTGTGACCCTAATCGCTCTGACCAGAAAGGGAGAATTGAGAAAAATCACACGCTGATTCGCGACATTCTACCTAAGGAAACTTCTTTTGACAACTTAACTCAAGAGGACATCAATCTCGTTTGTTCGCATGTCAACAGTGTCAAACGTGCTGCTTTGAATGGAAAGTCAGCCTATGAACTCTTTGCCTTTACTTACGGAGAAGAGATTCCTAAACTTCTAGGTATTTCTAAAATACCTGCAGAAGACGTCTGTCAGTCGTCTAAATTACTCCAACATAAGTTCTAAAAACTAACCTTTAACCGCATTCAAACGTCTCACACTAACTTCCACCATAGCGGAACTTAATCTGAAACGCTTTCAGATGAGGGGATTTTGTGCGCTCTTTTTTCTATTCATTTTGGCTACAAAAACGATGAAATCAAGTATTAGTAAAACCAGTGGAACTTACCCTGACACGGATTTCCACTGGTTTTTACGATTTTTATCAGACTAACTTCCACTTGGATTAACGGTGGAAGTTAGTTTGGGAATTTAGC
>NZ_JASOOK010000061.1:0-1482 GCF_030217725.1 Streptococcus sp. UMB1203
GGGACTTTTTTTCTACACAAAAATAGGCTCCATAATATCTATAGGGGATTTACCCACTACAAATATTATAGAGCCTTTAGTTTTACCTTAATTCGTTTATTGTTGTAGTAATCAATATAGTCTACAATGGCTTGTTCCAATTGCTCAAGTGATTTAAACGACTTCTCATAACCATAAAACATCTCAGACTTAAGAATACCAAAGAAGGATTCCATCATGCCGTTATCTGGACTATTTCCCTTACGTGACATAGAGGCTTGAATTCCCTTACTCTCTAGGAACCGATGATAAGAATCGTGTTGGTATTGCCAACCTTGGTCACTATGGAGAATCGTATTCTCGTAGTGTTTCTCTGTGAAGGCCTGTTCCAACATCGTTTTTACTTGTTCTAAATTAGGAGAACAAGAAAGATTAAAAGCAATAATTTCGCTGTTAAAGCCATCTAAAACAGGCGATAAATACAATTTCTGCGTACTCTTTGGAATGGCAAACTCTGTTACATCCGTATAGCACTTTTCCATTGGTTTGGTTGCTTCAAATTGACGTTGAATAAGATTGTCCGCTTTCTTGCCAATCTCTCCTTGGTAAGAAGAATACTTTCGTTTCCGACGAATTCGAGCGCTTAAACCAAGGACCTTCATCAGACGTTGGACCTTCTTATGATTGACCGAATAACCTCGATTCTTTAGTTCAAGAGTCATTCGTCGATAACCATAATTGCCTTTATGTTCATTATAAATCCACTGAATTTCGTCTTTAAACTCTTTATCTTTGTCAAGTCCCTCCAGTTGCTTCAACTGGTAGTAATAAGTCGAGCGAGCTAAATGAGCTGTTTCAAGAAGTAAATCTAGTCGAAATCCTCCTGAAGCCATTTCTCTAATTGTCTCTGCCTTTCTCGCTTTAAGGCTTCGTCCCTGTCTTCTAGCTCTTTTAACTTTTTTAGGTAAGCCACCTCGGTACGTAAGCGTTCATTCTCCTCTTGGAGTCGCTCTAGTTCTGTCATTTCTTCCCAAGTTTTCTTACGTTTACGTCCCATTTTAGGTACTCTCCCTCTTGTTTTCTCAACAATAGTATACCCGTTTTTCTTGTATTGTGCTATCCAATTTTTCAACAGCGAAGGATTGGGTAAATCATAGTCTAAAGCCACACTTATTCGTGAACGACTTTCAAGTAGGACTTTATCAATCATTTCTTGCTTTAATTCAGGGGAATAGTAACGATTCTTCCCCTTTTTGACGATTTCTATTCCGTAACGTTCAATTAATTTCACCATGTACTTTAGACCAGAAACATCCACACCAAATCTTTTTGAAAGTTGATTGAAGCTTTGACCTTGCTTTCTCAATTCATATATTTGAACTTTATCTTCATAAGTTAATTTCATAATAAAACACCCCAAAAGTTAGATTTTTTCTGTCTAACTTTTGGGGCTCTATAATATTTGTAGTGGGTAAATCCCCTATGGATCTTATGGAGCCTTTT
>NZ_JASOOK010000062.1:0-1435 GCF_030217725.1 Streptococcus sp. UMB1203
TGTACTGACCCCAAAAAGTTAGACAATTAATTTAAGCAAAGGATTTAGTTCTGTATTGTACAGGGCTAAGTCCTTTTAGTTTTACCTTAATTCGTTTATTGTTGTAGTAATCAATATAGTCTACAATAGCTTGTTCCAATTGCTTAAGCGACTGAAACGACTTCTCATAACCATAAAACATTTCCGATTTCAGAATCCCAAAGAAGGACTCCATCATACCATTGTCTGGGCTGTTACCCTTACGTGACATGGATGCTTGAATTCCCTTACTCTCTAGGAACCGATGATAAGAATCGTGTTGGTATTGCCAGCCTTGGTCACTATGGAGAATGGTATTCTCGTAATGTTCCTCACCGAAAGCCTGGTCTAACATAGCTTTTACTTGTTCTAAGTTCGGTGATGTAGAAAGATTATAAGCGATGATTTCGCTGTTAAAACCATCTAAAACTGGCGATAAGTAAAGCTTTTGAGTGCTTGCTGGAATGGCAAATTCTGTCACATCTGTGTAGCACTTTTGCATTGGTTTGGTTGCTTCAAATTGACGTTGAATAAGATTATCTGCTTTCTTGCCAACCTCTCCTTGGTATGAAGAATACTTCCGTTTACGGCGAATTCGAGCCGTTAAACCAAGTACTTTCATCAGACGCTGCACCTTCTTATGGTTCACTACGAAGCCACGATTTCGTAATTCTAGAGTCATGCGACGATAGCCGTAATTTCCTTTATGCTCAGTATAAATTGACTGAATTTCAGCTTTAATATCATAATCTTTATCGCTTTGATCCAGCTGTTTTAAGTGGTAATAATAAGTTGAACGGGCAAGTTTAATAATCTTTAGAAGGATATCTAAAGAAAACTCTGTTACCAGTCCTTGAACAATTTCCGTTTTTCTTCTTGCTCCTTTTCGTCTCTCAATCGGAGTTCTCTCAACTTTTTTAGAATGGCATTCTCCGCTCTCAAGTACTCATTTTCTGCTTGAAGACGTTCTAATTCTGTCATATCTTCAAATCTCTTCTTTGGCTTACGTCCCATTTTAGGTGGTCTCCCTCTTGTTTTCTCAACAATAGTATACCCGTTTTTCTTATATTGTGCCAGCCAATTCGAAAGTAATCCACTACTTAGAAGAGCATAATCCAGAGACGCCCTAATTTGTGAATGCCCCTCAAGAAGAACTTTATCAATGATCTCTTGTTTTAGTTCAGGAGAATAGTAACAATTCTTTCCTTTTTTGACGAACTCTATTCCGTAACGATCAATCAATTTAATCATGTACCTAAGATTAGAATTGTTTATCCCAAATTTATTTGAAAGCTTCTCTAAGCTATATCCTTGTTTTCTAAGTTCATAGATCTGAACTTTATCATCATAACTCAATTTCATAATAAAACACCCCAAAAGTTAGATTTTTTCTGTCTAACTTTTGGGGTGCAGTACA
>NZ_JASOOK010000063.1:0-1414 GCF_030217725.1 Streptococcus sp. UMB1203
GGCTCTATAATATTTGTAGTGGGTAAATCCCCTATAGATATTATGGAGCCTATTTTTGTGTAGAAAAAAAGTCCCATAAGATCTATAATGAAAAGCGACCAAACTATCATTAGAAAGAATCATATGGAACAATTACATTCTATCACAAAACTACTCGATATTAAAGACCCTAATATCCAAATTATAGATATCATTAATAAGGGTACACACAAGGAAATCATCGCTAAACTAGACTATGAGGCCCCATCTTGTCCTGATTGCGGAAGCCTAATGAAGAAATATGACTTTCAAAAACCGTCTAAGATTCCTTACCTTGAAACGACTGGTATGCCTACTAGAATCCTCCTTAGAAAACGCCGTTTTAAGTGCTATCAGTGCTCTAAAATGATGGTCGCTGAAACCTCTCTCGTCAAGAAAAATCACCAAATACCTCGTATCATCAACCAAAAGATTGCTCAAAAGCTGATTGAAAAAACTTCCATGACTGATATTGCTCATCAGTTGTCTATTTCAACTTCAACTGTCATTCGCAAGCTCAATGACTTTCACTTTAAGCCTGATTTTTCTCGCCTTCCTGAGATTATGTCTTGGGACGAATATACCTTTACAAAAGGAAAGATGAGTTTCATTGCACAAGATTTTGATAATCTCAGTATCATCGCTGTTCTTGAAGGTAGAACACAGGCTGTCATCCGAAATCACTTTCTTCGATACGATAGAGCTGTCCGATGTCGAGTGAAAATTATTACTATGGATATGTTTAGTCCCTATTATGACTTGGCTAAACAGCTTTTTCCGTGTGCTAAAATCGTTCTAGATCGCTTTCACATTGTACAACATCTTAGCCGTGCCATGAGTCGTGTGCGTGTCCAAATCATGAATCAGTATCATCGAAAATCCCATGAATACAAGGCTATCAAGCGTTACTGGAAACTTATCCAACAAGATAGTCGGAAACTCAGTGAGAAACGTTTTTATCGCCCTACTTTTCGTATGCACTTAACAAATAAAGAGATTCTAGACAAGCTTTTGAGCTATTCAGAAGACTTAAAACACCACTATAATCTCTATCAACTCTTACTTTTTCACTTTCAGAATAAGGAAGCTGACAAATTTTTCGGACTCATTAAGGACAATCTAAAGCAGGTTCATCCTCTTTTTCAGACTGTCTTTAAAACCTTTTTCAAGGACAAAGAGAAAATCGTCAACGCCCTTCAATTCCCCTATTCAAACGCTAAACTGGAAGCAACCAATAATCTTATCAAACTTATCAAACGAAATGCCTTTGGTTTTCGGAACTTCGAAAACTTCAAAAAACGGATTTTTATAGCTCTAAATATCAAAAAAGAAAGGACTAAATCTGTCCTTTCTAGAGCTTAGCTTTTCTTCAACCCACTACAGTTGACAAAGAGCC
>NZ_JASOOK010000064.1:0-1366 GCF_030217725.1 Streptococcus sp. UMB1203
GGACAAATTTCGTCCTTTCTTTTTTGATATTCAGAGCGATAAAAATCCGTTTTTTGAAGTTTTCAAAGTTCCGAAAACCAAAGGCATTGCGTTTGATAAGTTTGATGAGATTATTCGTCGCTTCCAATTTTGCGTTGGAATAGGGTAACTGAAGAGCATTGACGATTTTCTCTTTGTCCTTTAGAAAGGTCTTAAAGACAGTCTGAAAAAGAGGATGAACCAGCTTAAGATTGTCCTCAATGAGTCCGAAAAATTTATCTGCCTCCTTGTTCTGAAAGTGAAAGAGTAAGAGCTGATAGACATTGTAGTGGTGTTTCAAGTCTTCTGAATAGCTCAAAAGCTTGTCTAAAATCTCTTTATTGGTTAAGTGCATGCGAAAAGTAGGGCGATAAAATCGCTTATCACTCAGTTTACGGCTATCTTGTTGGATGAGTTTCCAGTAGCGCTTGGTAGCCTTGTATTCATGAGATTTTCGATGAAACTGATTCATGATTTGGACACGCATACGACTCATAGCACGGCTCATGTGTTGGACAATATGGAAACGATCCAACACGATTTTAGCGTTTGGAAAAAGCTGTTTAGCCAAGTCATAGTAAGGACTAAACATATCCATAGTAATGATTTTCACCTGACAGCGCACGGCTCTATCGTAGCGAAGAAAGTGATTCCGAATGATAGCTTGTGTTCTTCCTTCAAGAACAGTGATGATATTAAGATTATCAAAATTTTGAGCAATAAAACTCATCTTTCCCTTAGTGAAAGCATACTCGTCCCAAGACATAATCTCAGGGAGGTACGAAAAATCAGGCTTAAAACGGAAGTCATTAAGCTTGCGAATAACAGTTGATGTTGAAATGGCTAACTGATGAGCAATATCGGTCATAGAAGTCTTTTCAATCAACTTTTGCGCAATTTTTTGGTTGATAATACGAGGAATTTGGTGATTCTTCTTGACGATAGAAGTTTCAGCGACCATCATTTTTGAACAGTGATAGCACTTGAAACGACGCTTTTTAAGTAGAATTCTAGTAGGCATACCAGTCGTTTCGAGGTAAGGGATCTTAGACGGTTTTTGAAAATCATATTTCTTCATTTGACTTCCGCACTCAGGGCAAGATGGAGCATTGTAGTCCAGTTTGGCGATGATTTCTTTGTGTGTATCCCTATTGATGATATCTATAAATTGGATATTAGGGTCTTTGATATCGAGTAGTTTTGTGATAAAATGTAATTGTTCCATATGAATCTTTCTAATGAGTTGTTTTGTCGCTTTTCATTATAGATCTTATGGGACTTTTTTTCTACACAAAAAAGGCTCCATAAGATCCATAGGGGATTTACCCACTACAAATATTATAGAGCC
>NZ_JASOOK010000065.1:0-1363 GCF_030217725.1 Streptococcus sp. UMB1203
TAATTCCACCATAAAAATCCGTTTTAGACTAATTTCCACTTTGGTCAGGCAAGTGGAAGTTACTTTGAGAAGTTACCCCTATTAAGAACATCCATAATTTGGATATTAGGGTCTTTGATATCGAGTAATTTTGTGATAAAATGTAATTGTTCCATATGAATCTTTCTAATGAGTTGTTTTGTCGCTTTTCATTATGGATATTATGGAACTTTTTTTCTACAACAAAATAGGCTCCATAATATCCATGGGGATTTACCCACTACAAATATTATAGAGACTAAGTTTATAGAACAACATAAAAGTGAACAAGACTAAAACATCGTTTTGTTCACTTTTTTCTTCTTTTCAACAGAACTCTCACTATAGCCCATATCACAAAAAGAGAAGGTCATAAATCCTTCTCTTTTATATCTTCAACTAATTAGTTTTTGCGTTTCACAAATGGAAGGGCACCTAGGAGCAATCCAAGGAATCCTAATGATGCAACTGCAACATTATCTTTACCACCAGTATTAGGAAGTTCTTTCTTATCTTCTGCTTTCGCAGCTGGAGCTTGATATGTATTATCTTTGCTAGTACCTGCTACAGTTGGTGCAACCGCAGGAGTTGATGGTGTCTCAGCTGTTGGTGTAGCCGGAGCTGGTGTTGGAGCTTCAGCTGCTGGAGTAGCTGGTGTTGGAGCTTGTGATTCATTTGGAACAGGATTTCCAGGAGTTGGTGTTAGTCTTGGATCTGAATTTGGAGTAGAATAGTGATTAGTTACTTTTTTGTAATAGTTAGTAATAATACCATCTTTTTCTTCAGATTTCACAAAAGTATAACCTGCAATTGATTTACCTTTGAAATGACCTTCTTCAGCATTCAAAATATCAGTGTTAGTAGCAATATCAACATAGCGTGTGACTTTTAAGTCTTCTGTATCATTACTTCCAGATAGAACCTCAGCTTTATTATTAATTAAAGTATTTAAGGCATCTTCTAAATCAGCTAGACGATCTTTTAATCCATCTTTATAATAATCTTCAACACCTTCATTTTCTTCGCTGTCTTTGATTTGCTCTTTTACTTTAGAGATTTCGTCTAAGATTTTTTTGATTTCAGGGTTATTAACACCAAACTCTGGAACTTCATTAACAGCAGCTTCAACAGCGTTAACTCCGCCTTTGAATGCTGGAAGTTCTGGTTGTACAAGTGCATCTCCGTTTGAAGCTTCTGGTTTAGTTGGTTTTGGAGTTTCTCCTTCAGGTTTTGCAGGAGTTGGAGGTGTTGTATCATTCACTCCACCATTGAATTCTGGAAGTTCTGGTTGTACAAGTGCATCTCCGTTTGAAGTTTCAGGTTTAGATGGTTTTGGAGCTTCTCC
>NZ_JASOOK010000066.1:0-1190 GCF_030217725.1 Streptococcus sp. UMB1203
AGGCTCCATAAGATCCATAGGGGATTTACCCACTACAAATATTATAGAGCCATTTAATAAGATATACTGAGAAGAGAGTGAGAGATTCTCTTCTCTTTTATTTTTAAATACTTTTCTACAAAAAGCTATTAGACGTTAAAAAAAGCCTTGGTTTCAAGGCTTATTTCTGTTGATTTAGATGTGCCCCCTGCAGGGCTCGAACCTGCGCCCCATAGCTTAAGAGTCTACTGCTCTACCAACTGAGCTAAGGAGGCAACAGAAAAAGCTGAGAATGTAACTTCCCAGCTATTTTAATATGCCCAAAATGGCAGCTAGATTATTTACGAAAGGCATCAAGGATATAGGTGAAACCAACAATTAAAAATGCAAAGGCAACGACATAAACGACAAAGACACTTGTAGCTACTGGATTGAACAAAATCACTAGACCTAGTAAAAATGCAAGCAACGCTATCCACATGATATGGTTGCCAATAATAGGGAAAATCAATCCCAGACGATTGCCTTTAAAGAAAGCTATAATGGCTTCTACAATTAACCAAATTCCTAAAATAGTTGGAATGACAACTGGCAGCGTCACAAAGCCATAGGCAACGAGGTAAAGAGCTAAGAGAAGATTAACAATCCCTTGGAAAAGATGAGCTGGTGAGCGAAGCTCTTTTGGTACAGAGAAATAGCCTAAAATAGCTGCTATAGAAGAAACCAGTAAACCAAATGCAATCCACCAGCTGTAAGCAACAAGATTAGCTACTGGGTTTGTAAATAGGAAAAGTCCTAAAAGGACAAAAACAACTCCTGCAAGGAATAGCGATAAACGATTAGAAAATTTCATTTCAATACCCCCTATATAGTATAGTATAGTTTGATAATAAAAATATTATACACCTTTTTAGAGGAAATATCAATAAACAAAATGGAAAATTTGGAAGTTTCAGTCTGATTTATGAAAAGAAAATCAGTTTTTATTATTTTGAAAATAAAAAGAGAAGATAAAATTTGTCTTCTCTACATGAAAATATTGTATGGCATCAAAGCAAAAGTAACTGGCTTTACACTATTTGTAAAGATGTAATTTGATTCAAAAAGAAAAGATAGATTTAAAATGTGGGACAAATGGGCTCTATAATATTTGTAGTGGGTAAATCCCCTATGGATCTTATGGAGCCTTTTTTGTGTAGAAAAAAAGTCCC
>NZ_JASOOK010000067.1:0-1118 GCF_030217725.1 Streptococcus sp. UMB1203
CGAACACAGAAGTTAAGCCCTAGAACGCCGGAAGTAGTTGGGGGTTGCCCCCTGTGAGATATGGAAGTCGCTTAGCTCTAGGGAGTTTAGCTCAGCTGGGAGAGCATCTGCCTTACAAGCAGAGGGTCAGCGGTTCGATCCCGTTAACTCCCATAGGTCCCGTAGTGTAGCGGTTATCACGTCGCCCTGTCACGGCGAAGATCGCGGGTTCGATTCCCGTCGGGACCGTTTAAGGTAATGAAAGTTACTTTAGACTCGTTAGCTCAGTTGGTAGAGCAATTGACTTTTAATCAATGGGTCACTGGTTCGAGCCCAGTACGGGTCATATATGCGGGTTTGGCGGAATTGGCAGACGCACCAGATTTAGGATCTGGCGCTTAACGGCGTGGGGGTTCAAGTCCCTTAACCCGCATTAAGATATAATAAATGAGCCGGCTTAGCTCAGTTGGTAGAGCATCTGATTTGTAATCAGAGGGTCGCGTGTTCAAGTCATGTAGCCGGCATTTTTAGATAGAAGAAAACAGTGCGAACGTAGTTCAGTGGTAGAACACCACCTTGCCAAGGTGGGGGTCGCGGGTTCGAATCCCGTCGTTCGCTTAGAGAGGCCGGGGTGGCGGAACTGGCAGACGCACAGGACTTAAAATCCTGCGATTGGTAACGATCGTACCGGTTCGATTCCGGTCCTCGGCATAAACTAATGAGCACCCTTAGCTCAACTGGATAGAGTACCTGACTACGAATCAGGCGGTTAGAGGTTCGACTCCTCTAGGGTGCATTTTTCTATTTAACTCGGGAAGTAGCTCAGCTTGGTAGAGTACTTGGTTTGGGACCAAGGTGTCGCAGGTTCGAATCCTGTCTTCCCGATACATGGCGGTGTAGCTCAGCTGGCTAGAGCGTCCGGTTCATACCCGGGAGGTCGGGGGTTCGATCCCCTTCGCCGCTATAATGATCTTGTTGGACCTTTAGCTCAGCTGGTTAGAGCTCTCGGCTCATAACCGAGTGGTCGTAGGTTCAAGTCCTACAAGGTCCATTTGAATAGTATGGAGGATTACCCAAGTCCGGCTGAAGGGAACGGTCTTGAAAACCGTCAGGCGTGTAAAAGCGTGCGTGGGTTCGAA
>NZ_JASOOK010000068.1:0-1018 GCF_030217725.1 Streptococcus sp. UMB1203
ACTTCTTCTGTTGATCCATCTGGATATCTTACTAGAACTTTACCTGTAATCTTATCTCCTGGTTTTGCTCCGTCTGGGATTGTTACTGTTACTTTTCCATCTTTATCTACTGTGATAACGTCTGGTTGATCACTTTCGAAGGTTGTTCCTGATGGAATCTTCTTACCATTCTCTTCTGTTAATGGAATTTCTACTTTAGATCCTGGTTTCCCTGTTTCATCTTCGTATTTCGGTGTGTACTCATCTTTATCTCGATTAGTTACCGTTACATTTACAGGTACTTCGTCTTTCGATCCATCTGGGTATGTTACTGTAACCTTACCTGTAATCTTATCCCCTGGGTTTGCTCCGTCTGGGATTGTTACTGTTACTTTTCCATCTTTATCTACTGTAATTACTCCTGGTTGATCGCTTTCGAAGGTTGTTCCTGATGGAATTTTCTTACCGTTCTCTTCTGTTAATGGTATTTCTACCTTAGTTCCTGGTTTGCCATTTCCATCATTGTATTTCGGTGTGTAGACACCTTTATCTTTTTCTACCACTGTTACATTGACTGGTACTTCATCTTTCGATCCATCTGGATATGTTACTGTAACCTTACCTGTAATCTTATCTCCTGGTTTTGCTCCGTCTGGGATTGTTACTGTTACTTTTCCATCTTTATCTACTGTGATGACTCCTGGTTGGTCGCTTTCGAAGGTTGTTCCTGATGGAATTTTCTTACCGTTCCCTTCTGTTAATGGTATTTCTACCTTAGTTCCTGGTTTACCATTTCCATCATTGTATTTCGGTGTGTAGATACCTTTATCTTTTTCTACCACTGTTACATTGACTGGTACTTCATCTTTCGATCCATCTGGATATGTTACTGTAATCTTACCTGTAATCTTATCCCCTGGGTTTGCTCCGTCTGGGATTGTTACTGTTACTTTTCCATCTTTATCTACTGAGATGACTCCTGGTTGATCGCTTTCGAAGGTTGTTCCTGATGGAATTTTCTTACCGTTCTCTTCTGTTA
>NZ_JASOOK010000069.1:0-625 GCF_030217725.1 Streptococcus sp. UMB1203
ATATAAGAGTTGCCATAAAATATCCGATATTTTATTTCATACCAAAGAACTCTACACTTATAATGAACAATATGTTTCTTATTGGAATACTATTACATGTGTTCCACATAGTTTTCCAACTTCCTTTAAAACAGAAACTCTTTCAATTACTTTTTTAGATAGCTTAAGTGAATACGAATTAAGAGAAAAAATTAATTCACTTGCTTATAATTCTCAAATTCCTACTTTCACACTACAACAAATTTTACTAGATTGGACTCAACAAATAGGAATATATCTAGATCAAAATGGAATTTCAGCTCATAAATTATTCCAAAACAGCACTCATGATTTCCTATTCCAACGACGCTTTCATTCAATTGAATCTTTCCAGGATTACTTTGATTATTACTGGTCACATGCTAAGAAATTTGCAACAAACATTGAAAACCAAAAAAATAGTATTCAACGCATCGTCGAATACATAGATCATCACTACTATGAAGATATAAATCGTTCTATATTAGCAGATATGGTTTATCTCAGCGCAGATCATTTAGCTAGAATTTTTAAAAAAGAAACTGGAGAAACTCTTGTTAAATATATAACGGATAAGCGCATTAATGCTGCTAAATCTCTCCTATCT
>NZ_JASOOK010000006.1:0-72096 GCF_030217725.1 Streptococcus sp. UMB1203
TCCCCTTGGTAATCTCGATAATGCGATTAATTAGTTTTTCTTTCGTTTCCTTACTAATCTTATCATTATTTAGCATATGGAAAATATGTTCTTGAGAAGCCTTGTTCAAAAAGGCATCCTGATGAGTCCCATCTTTTTCAAACCACTGAACCGACTCTATTATAGCCACTTTTCGCTTAGTCATAGATCCTTCAATAGAACCCAAGGTCGTAGCCTGAATGATGTTTTGTGAATAACTAGTCCCAATCTGCATGATATTAAAATCGTTGTAGTTAAAAATTTTATTGGGATGGTAGTCTTCATTTATCGTCGCAACCAACTCTGATGAGCCCAATAAAACAAATGTATTGGGAGTAATATTGCTTGTCAGAATATCTCTACTTTTATACTTTTCATACGAAGTGCTGTAGCGAATACTGTTATCCTTAACTTTATAATAATCATCAATCTTCTTAATAAATGTCACACTTAAAAGGGCAAGCGTCGCACTTACGAACACAAGCGATAGCAAAAATGCTTTTAGTTTAATCATATCGTTTTATCCTATCCCTTCGATCCGTCCAATCTCTTTTCAATTTTTTATCTCTTTAAAATCGTAAGTAAAATTTTATATGGTTCCCCTGAAAAGATAAAGAAACCAATCATAACCAAGTTCATGGTCACAAACCAACTCAGTAGCTTATACCAGTTTTTATTTTTATTTGTCTTATAAAAATTACTTTTCTTTTGATACACTTCAAATCCAGCCATCAAGATACCATGATAAAAACCATAAAAAATGTAGCTTACACTAAGACCATGCCATAAACCCATGATCAACATATTGACCATATAGGCATATGTTGCATTATGTAATCTATTTTTAAACCATTTTTTCCTGATGGCCTGCATCAATACTCTTGAAAATACAAAGTCTCTCAACCAGGTTGATAAGGTAATATGCCATCTAGTCCAGAAATCCTTGATATCGACACTCAAGAAAGGTTTGTTAAAGTTCATCGGTGTCTGAATACCTAGAATGTTACTACTTCCAACAGCCATTAGACTATAACCTGCAAAGTCGAAGAAAAGATACAAGGTGTAAAGGTACATGTACTTGATTGAGTAGACGACTGTACCAGTATTATTTAGAGCGAGTAACATCTGGTACACATAGGTTGACAAAACAACCTTGTAAAGAAGGCCTAGAACGATACGATACACACCGTCCCCTGCTAACTCTAGATACTCTTTTCGAGGCATGACCTCGTTTATCTCTTTTAAAAATCTCCTACTCCGATCAATCGGACCAGCACTAACTGTAGGGAAAAAAAGTAAAAATTGCAGGTAGTCTTTTATGCTAATCTTTTCTTTAATCAAGCCATCCGATATTTCTAGCATGATTTGAATGGTCTTAAAGGACATGTAGGAAATTCCAATAAAGGCCAACAAATGCAAAGAAGTCAGGGAAAAGACTTTATTGATTACTAAGGGGAGAATAGAAAGGAAAACCAGAGGTTTCAGCCGCTTTGTTTCTATCCTCTGTGCTATGAAAACCAGAAAATATTGATAAATTACAAAGGAGATTAAATAGACAATCATTGCTCTACTCTTGCCATAAATAGCTCCTGCAAATAAGAGGGAGAGCACCAAAATATAGTAGTCCTTACGTTTTTCAAAAAAGTTTACTACAAAACCAATTAGTAAAACTACAAACAAAAGAAGGAAAAACTCATTCCCCTCGAAATAATTCATACCAGCCAAACTCCTTTTTTCTTTTTCTCATCTCATGATTTATCTTTTTAAGATTAGTTCCTATCATATTACCAAAGATAGTTAACTTTATTCATTATATCATAATTTAAAAACTATAGATACTTCTATTATCTAATTTCCTAGAGTAAAAAATTCAACCAACTCTTAGTAATGAGACGAAATTATTCACACAATAAATAAAATTCAAGAACAAAAAATTGATGAAGGAACCGGTGAAGGATTCTGACTTTTTAGCTGAAATAGTAATCAACACCAGTATACAAACTTAAAAAAATCAAAATGACCAAAATGAAGTGAGAAAGTACTCCTTTATTTTGGTCATTTTTTGTAAGTTGTGTTTATTGAAGTATGAATAATTGAGTTTTAATATCTTAGAAAAGCGAGAATACAAGCACGGCCAAGGCTGCACCGATAACAGGTCCCACAACTGGAATCCAAGCGTAAGACCAGTCTCCGTCTCCCTTGTTTGAAATTGGCAAAATGCTATGCATGATACGAGGTCCAAGGTCACGCGCAGGGTTCAAGGCAGAACCTGTTGTCCCACCTAGTGATAGAACGATACCGACAATCAAAGTTCCCACTGCGAAGGTTCCGATTCCTGCTTGAAGGTCATAAAGTCCCAAAGCAAAGATTGTCAATACCAATACAAAGGTGCCAAGGATTTCACTAATCAAGTTTGATACAGTATCTTTTATAGCTGGTCCAGTACTGAAGGTTGCCAGGATATTGCCTGCATTTTCTTCTGCCTCATAATGCGGTTTGAATTGCAACCAAACCAAAATCTGACCCAGCATAGCCCCTGCGAACTGAGCTAGGATGTATGGGAAAACGGAAGCCCAAGAGAGCGTTCCTTTTAAGGCCATCGCAAACGTTACAGCTGGATTTAGGTGGGCTGGGCTGAGCGTGCCAGATACAAAAGCCGCAACGGCTACAGCAATTCCCCAACCCATAGTAATCACAATCCAACCTGCATTGTTGCTCTTGGTTTTAGGAAGAACCACACCTGCAACAACACCATTTCCTAGAAGAATCAGGATTAAAGTCCCCAAAAATTCTCCAAATAATTCTTTCATCATATCGTTGTCTCCATTTTAAAGAAGGAGAGGGAAGGCAAGGAAGGCTTGTCTCCCTCTCTTCTAGTTTTTCTTAATTTTTCAATTCCGCTAGATCGTTGTTAGCAAGGGCTGCTTCAACATCCGCACGGTAAGTTGCTTTCTCGTCTTCTGTCCAGTCATAGAATCGTCCCATTTCATCTAAAACTGGCTCAACGATGCTATCCAAACTATCACGCATAAAGAGCATGTGGTTGGTACGACGAAGGAGGAAGTCAACTGGGCTAAGAGCCAACTCATTGCGCATTGCATAGTGAAGTGATAAAGTATCTGCCAAGCTGAGTCCTGGTGCTTGTTCTAAACTATGAGCAAGGGCAAAGACTTTCGGTACATTTGAACCATAGAGATTTGCGAGATAGTGAGCTTCCTTGCTATCCAATCCACGTGACACTCCAAGTTGCGCAAAGGCTTCGATTTCTGAATCAACATTTGCTGGGTTCAATTCCCCACCTGAAACAGGGTAAGTCTTAGAATTGATCAGTTTAAAGCTACGGTCAAATTCTGCTTTGAGGATGTCAACCACGCGCTCCATAGCTCCTTCAGCCATCTTACGGTAGTCTGTGATTTTACCACCAGCAAGGGTCAAGAGGCCATTGTCATCTCGGTCCAAGCTCGAACCACGTGAAACTGCAGATGGATCCAAATGCTTCTCAGAGGTACTGCTTTCAAGCTTGCTGACAGCAGACTCAACATCTTCACGCGTTTTTTCTTTAGAGAGATAAGATTCAACAGTCGCAATCAAGTTGTTAAAGCTTTCATCACTGATTGTACCGTTATTTCCTCCATTGTAGTCAGAAGCGCTATTGCCTGCGATCAATGGACGAAGACCTGCCCAGCTACTTTCAATATCATCAATGGTAATGTTGGCTTCTGGGAAGCGGTTGTTGACAATGCCAAGTAGATAATCCACATCTTCCTGAGTTACTTTTGGATGTTCCAAATCACCTGTGTAGTCTGTATCGGTTGTACCAAAGTAAGTCTTGTTTTCACGTGGGAGAACAAAGACCATACGGCCATCACCCAAACCTGTGTCAAAGTAAACTGGTTGTGAAACCTTGATCTTGCTTGAATCCACTACCAAGTGAACTCCCTTAGTTGGGCGCATTTGTGAGAATTGGGTTCCCTTATTAGACAAATTGCGTACTTTATCGCTCCAAGGACCTGTTGTGTTGATAACCAGACGAGCCTTGATTTCAAAGACTTGGTCTGTCAAGAGATCACGAGCTACAACACCTGTAATCTTGCCACTTTCGTCAAAGAGGAAACCTTCTGCCTTCACGTGGTTGGCAATGAGGGCACCGTCTTGGTTGGCACGTTTGATGTTTTCAATCACGAGACGGGCATCGTTGTTACGGAAGTCAAGGTAAACCCCACCTCCTACCAAGCCTTCTTTCTTCAAGTTTGGCTGGCGTTCCAAAACTTCTTCCTTGCTCAAAACCTTGTTAGCAGCTGGTGTGTTGTTAACTCCTGCCAAAAGGTCGTACAAGTCCATAGCTACTTTAAGACGGAAGAGGCTAAAGGTCGCTCCATCTTCATCGTAAACTGGTAAGAGCATTGGGTCTGGTTTTGGAATATGTGGTGCGATTTGTTGAACTACAGCACGTTCTGAAACTGTATCTGATACCACTTCTACGTCGAATTGTTTGAGGTAACGAAGACCGCCGTGAACCAATTTTGTTGAACGGCTGGATGTTCCTTCTGCGAAGTCCTGCATTTCAATCAAACCAGTATCTAGACCACTAGCTGCTGCCTGCAAGGCTACACCAGCCCCTGTAATTCCTCCACCGATAATCAAGAGGTCCAAGGTACGTTCCTGCATTTTTTGAATTGATAATTCACGTGTTTTCTTTGAAAATTCCATATTTACACACTTTCTAACTAAGTCGCTTTATTCTTCCAGTATTATACTCTTCGAAAATCTCTTCAAACCACGTCAGCGTCGCCTTACCGAATGTATGGTTACTGACTTCGTCAGTTTCATTTACAACCTCAAAGCAGTGCTTTGAGCAACCTGCGGCTAGCTTCCTAGTTTGCTCTTTGATTTTCATTGAGTATTAGTCATCGATTTCCGCAAAGACTTGCGTTGCTTTTACAGCCTTCTTCCAGCCCTTGTAGAGTTGTTCCTTGCGAGATTCGTTCATCGATGGCTCGAAGAGCTCTCCTGTCTCATTCAAGAGTTTCAACTCATCCAAGTCTTTCCAATAACCTACTGACAAACCTGCTAGGAAGGCTGCTCCTAGGGCTGTTGTTTCCAAGTTTTTGGCGCGTGCGATATCGATTCCCAAAATGTCAGCTTGGAACTGCATGAGGAAATTGTTCATAGCTGCACCACCGTCCACTTTCAAGACTTGAATAGCTGTCTGAGCATCCACTTGCATGGTGTCGATGATATCACGCACCTGATAAGCGATAGATTGCAAAGTCGCCTTAATAAAGTCTTCTTTAGTTGTTCCACGAGTTAAGCCAAAGACAGAACCGCGAGCGTTTTGGTTCCAGTATGGAGCACCTAGACCTGTAAATGCTGGAACGACATAAACTTCATCATTGTTGTGAGAATCACGAGCGTATTTTTCAGATTCTGGTGAATTTTCAACCATGCGAAGACCGTCACGAAGCCACTGAATGGCACTTCCTGCGATGAAGATAGAACCTTCCAAGGCATAGTAAACCTTGCCGTTAATTCCGTAACCAATCGTTGTCAAGAGGTTATTTTCAGACAACTGCATTTCTTCACCAGTATTCATGATGATGAAAGAGCCTGTTCCATAAGTATTCTTGACCATACCAGGCTCAAAGGCCAACTGTCCAAAGAGGGCTGCCTGTTGGTCACCAGCCATACCTGAGATTGGGACTTCTCCACCATAGAAATGGAATGGGGCTGTCTTACCGTAGATTTCAGAGTTAGAACGAACTTCCGGAAGCATAGCCTTAGGAATGTTGAGGATTTCCAAAATCTCATCATCCCATTTGAGTTCTTTAATGTTATAAAGCATGGTACGAGCTGCGTTTGAGTAGTCGGTCACGTGAGCCGCACCGTCAGTCAATTTCCAAACTAACCAAGTATCGATAGTACCAAAGAGCAATTCCCCTTTTTCTGCTCGCTCTTGAGCACCTTCAACATGATCCAAAATCCAACGAACCTTAGTCGCTGAGAAGTAAGCATCGATGATCAAACCAGTCTTTTCATGGAATTTTTCCACATAACCTTGGTTTTTTAGTTGCTCAGCTAAAGGGGCTGTTTGGCGAGACTGCCAAACGATAGCGTTGTAGATAGGGAGCCCTGTTTTCTTATCCCAGACAACAGTTGTTTCACGTTGGTTGGTAATTCCGATTGCTTCGATTTGACTTGGCTTGACACCACTTTCGATGAAAGCACCCGCAATAACTGACTGGACTGAGTTCCAAATTTCATTGGCATTGTGCTCTACCCAACCTGCCTGAGGGAAAATCTGGGTAAACTCTTTTTGACTCGAGCTGACCTTTTCTCCTTTTTTGTTGAAAATAATGGCACGAGAGCTTGTAGTCCCCTGGTCAATGGCCATGATGTATTTTTCTTGTGACATGTGCTGTCCTCCTGATAAAGATCTTGAGGATGTTTCCTCTTTACACTTACTAGTATACAAAATAAAGCGCTTTCTTGCTTATCAACTTTTTTTAATTTTTTAAAAAATGTGAGTAGATTGTGTGAATTTCACAAAAAAGACCTGGAACAACCAAGCCTTTTAAGTGAATAATAACTGACGAATCGCTGCCAAATCTTCCAAATCCAAGTCGTTTTTTAAATAATAAACTGGAGTCTGTTCCTTCTTATGAATCGGGTTATTGGTAACCAGCAAATCATAATGTCGAGTTCGGTCATAGGCTTCAATGGTAATAAAACGATTGTATTCCAAATACCGTTTCAAAATGGCTGCCATCCTTGAAAAGACAAGAAAACCTGATGTCAAATCCAAACCAATCCGCATATGCTGGCCACCATTTTCAGCCATATATTCAATTAACTGGAGCCATTCCCAGAGAATTTTCTTATCCAAATCCGTCCCCTGCTGAAAGGCAGGCAAGGCATGAAAAATCTCCTCTGCCGTTCCCCTAAAATCATGTTCCATCAAAAAATAAGGATGACGATTCTCTAACTGGTACTTATAGCGGTCCTGTAAGATATAGCCCTTGTAGAGATAAATTTGACCACAAAGCTGGCTGAGTTCATAGGTGACATGGTCCTCTGTGTAGTCCCCCAGCAGCTCCTCCTTCTTCATCTCTTGAATCAATTGCGTCAGCAAATCGGCTAATTGCCCTCCAAAACCAAGGATATACTCCATAGTATGAAGGGGCAAGATACGATGGGAAAGGAGAAATGAAAAGAATACCATCATCTCACCATCCTCAGTTCCTAGAGGGATATGTTGCCCAGCAAAAAAGGACGGAGCCTTTCTCAGCAAACGAAGGTAGAAAATATTGTCAAAATACCCTCGCATTTTTTCTTCTATGACTTGAAACTGACAGGCGTTAACCCGAAGGCGCTGTTGACTGATGTGAACCCAGAGAACCAAGTCCAGTTTCTGACCTGAAGACAAGCTAGCACCGCAGATTTCTTCTAAGCTGGCAATCTCCTGCTTTCTCTCTGGCTTCTGCATATGTCCTTCCCATTCCTGACTCGACCACAACTTGCGAAAAAGACAGAAATAGAAATAGCGAATCTGATGCTCTGGACCTCGCCAACGTCCATTCTGGATGGATAAATCAAATTCTGACAAAATCTGATTTAAGCTAGCTAAGTGACGACCAAGCGTAGCCTCGCTAATCATCAATTCTTGAACCAGCTGATGGGCTAAAAACTGTTGATGGTAGAGAAGATAGACCAAAATCTGGTATTTAACAGCATTCTCCAAAAACAGGCTCCGAATATCTCTCCCCTTGGTAGTTGCACCGATTGACAGGCGCAGATTTTCATCTTCTAAGTGAATAGTCAGCTCTAAGCCACTATCCAAAGCCTTTTCATTAAGCAGGGTGACATATTTGGTTAGAGTTGCTTTTGAAAATCCTGTTTCCTCCATTACAGCCTTGACAGTCGTCTGAGACTCTTGTAATAGAAAGGAAAGGATTGAAAATTGGCCAGATTCAGCCTTTTCCATCAAATCTCCTAAATACATTTGTTACCCCTTTCATTTTCTACCTTAAGCATAGCATAAATCTTACAAATGCTGAAATAATCTGTTTCTCTTTTTATTTTCATGCTGATTTCCTTATCCATTATCCTGAAAATCAGCAAACACACGGCTCCCCCTTTGGGCATTTTTATGCTAAAATAGTAGCTATGGATAAAATTATTAAAACAATATCAGAAAGTGGCGCCTTTCGTGCTTTTGTCCTTGATAGCACTGAAACCGTCCGCACTGCTCAAGAAAAACACCAAACCCAAGCTAGCTCAACTGTAGCACTTGGTCGAACTCTTATCGCTAGCCAGATTCTCGCAGCCAATGAAAAAGGAAATACCAAACTAACAGTGAAGGTACTGGGATCTAGCTCTCTAGGAGCTATCATCACCGTCGCTGACACCAAGGGGAACGTCAAAGGCTATGTTCAAAATCCTGGTGTTGACATCAAAAAGACTGCAACTGGTGAAGTTCTAGTTGGACCTTTTGTTGGAAATGGTCAATTCCTCGTTATCACAGACTACGGTACTGGAAATCCTTACAACTCTATGACTCCCCTTATCTCTGGGGAAATTGGTGAAGACCTTGCCTTTTACCTGACTGAAAGCCAACAAACGCCTTCTGCAGTCGGCCTCAATGTCCTTTTAGACGAAGAAGACAAGGTTAAGGTTGCAGGTGGTTTCCTAGTTCAAGTCTTGCCAGGAGCCAAGGAAGAAGAAATTGCTCGCTTTGAGAAACGCATCCAAGAAATGCCAGCTATCTCAACGCTTCTCGAAAGTGAAGACCATATCGAAGCCCTTCTCAAGGCTATCTACGGTGACGAGGCCTACAAACGCCTATCCGAAGAAGAGATCCGTTTCCAATGTGACTGTAGCCATGAACGCTTTATGAACGCTCTTGCTAGCCTTCCAATCTCAGACTTACAGGAAATGAAAGAGGAAGACCACGGAGCAGAAATCACTTGTCAATTCTGCCAAACTACTTATAACTTTGATGAAAACGACCTGGAGGAACTCATTCGTGACAAATCTTAATACACCTTTTATGATTGGCAATGTTGAGATTCCCAATCGTACCGTTTTAGCACCTATGGCTGGTGTCACCAACTCAGCCTTTCGGACCATCGCAAAAGAGCTCGGAGCTGGACTCGTTGTCATGGAAATGGTCTCTGACAAGGGAATCCAATACAACAACGAAAAAACCCTGCACATGCTTCATATCGATGAAGGCGAAAACCCTGTCTCTATCCAACTTTTTGGTAGTGATGAAGACAGCCTAGCACGCGCAGCAGAATTTATCCAAGAAAACACTAAGACCGATATCGTGGATATCAACATGGGATGCCCTGTTAATAAAATCGTGAAGAACGAAGCTGGCGCTATGTGGCTCAAGGATCCAGACAAGATTTACTCTATCATCAACAAGGTCCAATCTGTCCTTGATATCCCACTTACTGTCAAAATGCGTACAGGCTGGGCTGATCCATCTCTTGCAGTAGAAAATGCCCTCGCTGCTGAAGCTGCAGGTGTTTCTGCCCTTGCTATGCATGGCCGTACCCGTGAGCAAATGTATACAGGTCACGCAGACCTTGAGACCCTTCACAAGGTCGCTCAAGCTTTGACCAAGATTCCATTTCTCGCCAACGGTGACATCCGTACGGTCCAAGAAGCCAAACAACGCATCGAAGAAGTCGGTGCTGACGCAGTTATGATTGGCCGCGCTGCCATGGGCAATCCCTACCTCTTTAACCAAATCAACCATTACTTTGAAACAGGAGAAATCCTACCTGATTTGACCTTTGAAGATAAGATGAAAATCGCCTATGAACACTTGAAACGTTTGATTAACCTCAAAGGGGAAAACGTCGCAGTTCGTGAATTCCGTGGCCTCGCTCCTCACTACCTCCGTGGAACATCTGGCGCTGCCAAACTCCGTGGAGCCATTTCACAAGCTAGCACTCTGGCAGAGATTGAAGCCCTCTTGCAATTGGAGAAAGCTTAAAATGGTTCATACTGCTCTACTTGTTATCGATATGCAAAAAGCATTTGAGAACCCTATCTGGGGAGAACGAAATAACCCTCAAGCTGAACATCAAGCATTGAGGGTACTGGCATACTTTCGTAAACACGCTCTTCCAGTCTTACACGTTCAACACATATCTGACAATCCCCAGTCACAATTTCACAACAAACAAAATCAGGAGTTTAAAAGTGGATTTGAACCAGTCACCTCAGAACCTGTCTTTCAAAAAACAGTTAATAGCGCCTTTATTGGAACAAATCTTGAAACCTATTTACGAAAAAATCAGATTGGTCATTTAGTCCTTGTTGGTTTGACCCTGCCTCATTGTGTATCTACTACGACACGAATGGCAGCAAATCTTGGTTTTGAAGTCACTTTACTAGCCGATGATACTGCCAGTTTTACCCTATCTAACAAAAACGGTCAGGCCATCTCTCCTGAGACTATCCATGAGATTAATCTCCTTTCTCTACAAGATGAGTTTGCTCAAATTCTTACTACAGAAGAATTTTTAACCCAAGTATAAGTATAAAATAATCCGTCAACTCTTATTGAGCTGACGGATTTTCTTTGATTGTAAAAATTCAAATACTGAAAGCTATTATTGACTCAAAGCAACACTGGAAACCTTACCATCCGCTCCTGTTGTAATTTGGATGACTTTTCCTCCACCAATTTTGGCATTATACTTACCATCATCAAGAGTATAAGAATAGCCTTTGATAGAGTAATTTTCTTTCTTTCCATCAGCAGATTCTACTGTAAATTGACCACCTGATGAAACTGTGATGGTTTCGCCATTGGCTCCCTTCCAGTTGCCTGCTGCAGCTGAGAAATCACCATCTACCATGGTTAAAACACCCTTGTAGCGTTTATTTTGCTCTGCTTGCTTATCTTGAAGTTTGCGGTCAGTTGTAGGATCATAGCTTGATTGGTTAGACTGGGCTTGAGGAGCCTGTTGAGTGGAAGGAGTCTGAGCAGGAGTTTGTTGACTAGCCGCCTGTTGATTAGCCACTTCTTGACCTTGTCTTTGCTCTGGTGCAGATGCCACTTGTGATGGCGTTGCACTTGCTGAAGATTGATCAGTAGACGCCTTGGCCTTTTCAGATGAAGCTGAACTTGAAGACTTCTGAGTCTTGCTTTCTTTGTTAGAAGAAGTTGCTTTAGAACTTGATGATTGACTTGTCTTAGCAGAACTGCTTGCTTGAGTTGTCTCCTTTTTATTTCCACAAGCTCCTAATAGCAAAGTAGAAGCCAATACAGTCGCTGCCATCAATTTGATATAGGTTTTCTTTTTCATTTTTCTACTCCTTTGTAATATTTTAGAAATATAAAGAAATCTTTTTGTAATATGATTGTAACATTACGTTTTAAATATGTCAACAATTTATCTAAACTATTTTAAAAATCTTAAATACTTTAGATACATTTACTCCTCCTACTCTTCTATTCGTAATAAAACAGAAAAACAGGAGATTTTCCTATTAAAAATTTGAATTTGTTTTTTGTGTAATCGCTTGCAACTTTAAGTGCAAAGGAATATAATAACATTGAAATAGAATATAGGAGGTGTAGGATTATGTTAAGCAAATATTACAAGTATCTTCCTTGGTTGATTGTGACAGCTATTGTCTCTTATCAATCAGCCACTTACTATGCGCGAACTGCATTTGATGTGTTTTATCTGACTACAATCTTTTTGATTGTTTATATCGCTTTGTTATTCCTACACGAAAAATATCTCAAGTATCGATACAAAGACTTTTTTACTCACATGTTGAGTAATTCTAAGAAGGATAGCCATCCATAAAAGTAGTCGTAAGAGAAATTTTATCTCATGACAGTAAACAAAGAGGTCGGGAACTTTTCCCGACCTCGCTTTTTATGCAATATCAAATTTTAATTGGCCTGCTTTGACACCAATCTTAAGTGTGCTGCCTGCCACTAAATCTCCCTTAAGAAGAAGTTCTGCCAACTTATCTTCCACTTCTGTTTGCAGGGTTCTGCGAAGTGGACGGGCTCCCATCTCTGGGTCATATCCTTGATTTGCCAATAATTTCAGTGCGGAAGCTTGTAATTTCAAGTCAATTCCTTTTTCAGCCAAACTTGCCACTAAAGGTTTGACCATAATCTTCACCACTTCCTGCATATGGTCGCTAGATAGACTATGGAAGACCACCTTTTCATCAATACGGTTAATAAACTCCGGTCTGTAAGCCTTTTTCAGCTCTTCAAACATACGTTTTTCCATATTTTCCTGGTCAAAACGGATATCCTTAGCTCCAAAGCCGACTGTCTTGTCATCCCGAAGGGCTGTCGCACCAAGGTTTGACGTCATGATGATAATGGTATTTGAAAAGTCGACCTTGCGGCCCTTGCTATCGGTCAAGACACCGTCATCCAGAACCTGCAAGAGAACATTAAAGATATCTGGGTGGGCCTTCTCTACCTCGTCAAAGAGGAGAACGGAGTATGGTTTGTTGCGAACCTTCTCAGTTAACTCCCCACCTTCTTCATACCCCACATAGCCTGGAGGAGCTCCGTTGAGACGACTGGCTGCAAATTTCTCCATATACTCACTCATATCAAAGCGGATAAGAGCTGATTCGTCGTCAAAAAGAACTTCTGCCAGAGCCTTGGCTAATTCAGTTTTTCCGACGCCTGTAGGCCCTAAGAACATAAAGGAGCCAATCGGACGCTTGTGACTGCGAATCCCTGACTGATTGCGGCGAATCGCACGGCTAATACTAGAGACAGCCTGATCTTGCCCTATGACACGTTTATGCAATTCAGCTTCCAGATTCAGGTATTTCTTAGCATCAGTCTGAGTCAGTTTTTGAACGGGGATACCTGACAAGCGACTCAAGGTGGTCAAAATATCAGACTCTATCACCAAGTCTTTATAAACAGGCACTTCCTCTTCTTTTTCGATTAGCTGAGCTGCCTGTTTCCACTTACCATCCATCAAGGCCTTGTCAGCTGGACTCAAACCTGAATCGTCTGCTTTTACATGCTTTGCCTTATTTTGCACTGTTGCTGCTGCCTCATCCAAGAGGTCTATAGCAGAGTCTGGCAAGTGACGACTGGTCAAGTAGCGATGGGCCATCTTGACGGCTGTTTCAACCGCTTCATCTGTGATTTGCACACGATGATGTTTCTCATAAGTCGCCTTCAATCCTTGTAAAATGGTCATGCTGTCTGCCACACTTGGCTCTTCAATCGTCACTTTTGCAAAACGACGAGAAAGGGCTGCGTCTTTTTCAATGTGTTTTTGGTATTCTTCCTGAGTGGTGGCACCAACCGTTCTCAAAGTTCCACGCGCCAAGGCTGGCTTCAAGATATTGGCCGCATCCAGAGTTGAATCAATCCCGCTACCAGAACCCATGATAGTGTGGAGTTCATCGATAAAGAGGATGACTTGACCATCTGCTTCAATATCCTTGATGATATTGTTCATACGTTCTTCAAAATCTCCACGGAAACGTGTCCCCGCAACGACATTCATCAAATCAAGCTCTAACACGCGCATCTTAGCCATTTCCGTAGGCACATCACCACTAGCAATACGCTGAGCTAGCCCAAGCGCCAAGGCTGTTTTCCCGACGCCCGCATCTCCAACCAAGACAGGATTATTCTTGGTTTTCCGGCTCAAGATTTGAATCATACGGGATATTTCCTTGTCACGACCGATGACTGGTTCTAACTTTCCAGAACGCGCTTGCTCTGTCAAATCATGCGTATAGTCCTCGAGACCACCGCTTGGAGTCTGGGGCATGCCCATCATATTAGCCATAGAATTTTGCTTGTCAGCTACTGTACGATGGCGTTGGCGTAAAGCCTTGAGGTCTTCACGAGTCCAGCCTGCCCGTTCTTCTAAATTTCGACGAAGTGCAGCAATCTTAACCTGATCTTTCTTGTCTTCATAAGAAAAACCAGCTCTCTCCAAGATACGAGTCGCCAAGGCATTGCCATCATGCAAAATCGCATAGAGGACATGCTCTGTCCCTAACACCTTAGCATGGACCACTGACGCTACATACTCTGCTTCAGCAAAAAGGACCTGCAAACGATGAGAAAACGGCAATTCCGTAAAAGTTTCATCCTGGCTATAGTCCGTTTCAGTCAGTTCCAAAGCGACCTCTTCTAAACGGTCCATCTCATATGGATAATCATTTAAAGTCGCCCCTGCCACACTATAACTGTGATTGGACATGGCAATCAACAAGTGCCAAGACTCTAGGTAACGAGCTCTAAAATGGCCAGCAACCATGTAGGCACTTTCGATACATTCATTCAATGCTTTTGAATAGTTCATCTTACTTCCCTTTTCTATCTACCTCTTGTATGACCTGTCTTAGCATGTTTGCACGAACAACTGGAGCTTCTTCTCCTAGAACGCGATCCAAAGCTACTGCTACCAGCAAATTCATCTCCTGCTTGGTCATCAATTCCTGCTCAACCAAAAGCTGTAGAATATCCTCATAAATTTCTTGACTGACCCGCTCACCAATCGAGTAAAGCAGCTCCCTAAGCATTTCATGATGACTAGAAAACTCAATCCGTCCTATACGAATGTAGCCTCCACCACCACGCTTACTTTCAACCAAGTAGCCTCTACTTTCCGTAAAGCGTGTCTTAATCACATAGTTGATCTGACTAGGAACAACCTGAAAAGTATCTGCTAACTGACTCCGTTGCAACTCCACAATTCCAGATTGATCTAAAATCGCCTTGATGTAGGCCTCAATATGATCCGATGTATTTTTAAATCTCATTACAAACCCACCTCTCTCTTTAAACCTTGACTATCTTTGACTATTATACCGAAATTTTCTCATTTTTAAAAGAAAAAGGGCGCTGGTAAAGGATAATCTTCACCAACTCCCTATTTTTCTACTTATCTAAGCCTAATTCTACCAAGATTTGACGTTTGTAGGCAATCTTTTGAACCTCTTTGTCCTCATCTTCAGACCAATCTGGTTTAATTTCTGAAACAATCTGCCCAGGGCGATTTTTCAAGATATAGATGCGGTCGCTGAGACTGAGGGCCTCCTCGATACTGTGCGTGATAATCAAGGTTGTTAACTGCAACTGCTTGTGAATCTCCAAATACCAAGCATGGAGTTCCATCTTGGTCATCTCATCCAAAGCGCTAAAGGCCTCATCCAAGAGAAAGAGCTTATGCCCGAAAAGGTAGGTACGAAGCAAGGCCACACGCTGGCGCATCCCACCACTTAGTTCATGAGGATACTTGTCTCGTACAGCTGTCAACTGGAAGGTCGCAAGAATTTCATCTGCGCGAGCAATAGCTTCTGCCTTATCCACTTTTTGAATCAAGAGGGGCAGAATGATATTACCAAGCACGGTCTTGTGCTCCAAGAGCAAGTCCTTTTGCAACATATAACTCACGCGCCCCTTGGGATTTTCCTCCCCATCAAGAACGATTCGCCCTGACTGGACTTCTAAAATTCCAGCGATCAGATTAAAGAGGGTGGTTTTTCCAACACCACTTGGGCCTAGGATGGAAACCACTTCACCTGAAGTTACCTGCAGGTTGATATCCTCTAAAATTTTCTCCTGACCATAAGCATAACTGACGTGTTCTA
The DNA here is from genome assembly GCF_030217725.1 of Streptococcus sp. UMB1203. GTDB lineage: Bacteria > Bacillota > Bacilli > Lactobacillales > Streptococcaceae > Streptococcus. The sequence goes on from NZ_JASOOK010000006.1 coordinate 15,649, forward strand.
GTCTAATTTCTGTCATTATTTCACAAATTCGTTGGTAAAGCCTTTGTCTGTCAAGTCTTCTTTAAGGATACCATTTTCTTTATCCCATTTGTAGAAGGCATTCCAACGAGCTGCATCAAATTGACCCCATTTTTCCTTGTCGCTTGCGTATTCTTTTGACAAGTATTTTTGAGATTCGATGACAAAGTCACGTTTTTCCTTGAGTTCAGGCGCATTCTTGATGAGGATATCCGCAGCTTCTTCTGGATGTTCCATAGCATATTGGTAGCCTTTTTTGATAGCTTGGATGACTTTACGTGCTTCTTCTTTGTTGTCTTTGAGGTAGTCGTTGTTGGCGATGATAACTGGTGAGTAGTAGTCAAATTCCTTAACGTAGTCTTTCAAATACATGAAGTTAGCATCTACACCTTGAGATTTTGCAAGGATACCATCCCAACCGTAGTAGATCCAAGCAGTGTCAAAGACACCGTTAGCAATCGGTGTGATAGAGTTTGAGTCGTTATTTGGTACTTTTTCTACCTTCTCAAAGTCCCCACCTTGTGATTCTACCAAGGTTTTCAACATAGCAAGTTCAGTTGGGTCATTCCAAGTTCCGTATTTCTTACCAACCAAGTCTTTTGGACTAGCTACATTGTCAGATTTACGAGAGATGATTCCTGATGTATTGTGCTCTACGATAGCTGCGACGGCAGTAATCCCTGCCCCTTTTTCCAATTTTTTAGCCATGTAGTCTTGGAAATACACTGCAAATGGTGCCTTGCCATTGATAACCAAGTCAGAAGAACTTTCTTCTGGCGGTAATTTCAAATCAACATCCACTCCAGCTTCTTTGAAATAACCTTTTTCCTTGGCAACATAAAGGCCTGTGTGGTTGGTATTTGGTGTCCAGTCTAGGATAAAGTCAATCTTCTTGAGTTCTGCTTCTTTGTTGTCCTTGGAAGCAGTTCCTTGACCACAGGCCACAAGCACAACAGCTACAAAAGCTGTTATAAGCGTTAAAAACACTTTCCATGTTTTTTTCATTTGGATTTCCTCTTTTCTTTTTCAGAAACATCCTTTTTCTTATGAATGTTTCCATTTAATAACATATTTTTCACTAATATCGACCAACTTCATACCGAGAAGGCTGATAATCGATACCAGAATAATAATAGCGAACATGGTATCATACTGAAACAGTTTCTTGGACTGAATCATGTAGACACCTAGTCCTTCAAAGCCTCCCAACCACTCAGATACTACTGTTGTGATAAAAGCGTAGGAGACACTGACTCTCAGACCTGCATAAAAGTAAGGCAGGCTAACTGGGATTTTAAAATGCCACAGGATTTGCCAAGGTTTGGCCCGCATCAGACTAAACAAGGTCAACATATCCTTGTCACAATGCCTAAAACCGTCCAAAATGCTGACGATGATAGGAAAGGTAGTCGTCAAGATAATCAAGACAATCTTGGGCAAAATCCCATAACCGAGCCACAAGACCAGAATAGGGGCTATGGCAATGGTCGGGATGGTCTGGACGACCACCATCATAGGGTAAATCAGGTCATTGAGCCATGTCAAACTGTCCATAAGCACAGCCATGAGACAGGCAATCAAGACTCCCAAAACCAGCCCCAGTAAAGCCACTCTCAAGGTCGCCCAGCTATGGTGCCAGAGAAATTCTCTGTCACGAACAAAGGACTGGAGAATTTCAAGAGGTGTCGGCAGGATAAACTTAGGGAGAAGTTTAAGAAAACCTGCTAACTGCCAGATTGACAAGACTCCTAGAAAGCCCAATAGACTAATGTGTCGTCTCAGTATACTTTTCAAGTTTCTCATCAATACTTAAAATATCTCCTACATTTATTTTGACATTGGCAAAGACATTGTCTGCCTCCTGCCCTGCTACCTCCAGCGCTTCTTTAAGAATGCGCATGAGCTCATCAAACTCCCCTTCTAAGACCGTTTCAAATGGTGTCACCACCATGGTCACGGACTGAGCTTGCAGATAAGCAATGACTTGATCGATAACAGCAATCCGATCAATCCCCTGTGCTAGGGGTAAAACTTGCAAGGCAATGCTTTCTTTCATAAAAACCTCCTCTTCTTGTTTTCCTTTGATAAAAAGAAAAACCTTTACCATATATGGAAAAGGTGCAAAATAGACTAAGTATCGTTCCCTCCGCTGGCATTACCCAGATCAGGTGCGGTCGAAGTTTAACACTTCCTCTCAGACTGTACACAGACTCCCATATATTATATGGACATATGATAGCGCAAAACAAAAAAAAAGTCAAGGAAACTGCTTACAGAAAAGAGTAGGAAAAATTTCCTACTCCATTTTCTATACTCGTTCTCCATCACTATTTACTCTGTAGCCATCTACGGTCGTATTGACAGCTAAAGCGCCTGAAGAGTAAGAATAATACCATTTACCAGAGACTTGGTACCAGCCTGTTTTCATTGCCCCTGAACTATCCAGATAATACCAAACCCCATTTTCCTTTAACCATCCTGTCTGCATTTCACCAGATGATTTCAAATAATACCAACTAGCCCCATCCTTCAACCAGCCTGTTGATTTAGAGCCATTTGATTTGAAATGATACCAACTACCATTTATTTTCTTCCAACCAACAGTTGAACTACTATTGGATCCATAGCTAGAGCTATTTCCTGATTGATTCTGAGAATTCTGTGAAGAAGTCACTCCCTCTAGCTGGATATAGCGACGGCTTCCATTATAAGCCGTATAACTCAACCACTTGTATCCATCTTTTTCGAGAATTTGATCATAATGAACATTCTCCCCAGGATAATAGTAATCAATCGCAGTTGCGCTAGCTAGAGGCTGATTTTTGATAGCAGCCTTAGACTTGAAAAAATGTGTTCCTCCTGTTGAAGCTGAGGATTGACTATTCCCTGCACTGCCTCCAGCTAAATCTTTAAAATGAATAAAGCCAGTCATGGTATTGGCCTTCACGACGCGCTTATTGTAAGATTCCCTTATTCCATAGTTGTATTCTTCAATCTCAATCTCATCTCCAATTACATTTGACACCCAAGCAACATGACCATAAGTTCCTGCAGTAGACCAAGCAATCGAGCCAATCGCTGGCCTATTATCTACACGATATCCTTCGCGACGAGCACGATAGCCCCATTCATTCGCATTTCCATAGGCTCCCGGAATCTCAAAACCATTGACATTACTCAAACGAAAGGCTGCAAAAGAAGTACACTGACGAGAATACATCCGCCATTTATCAATCTCCTGGCTCCCATTTTTATAATAAACAGGATAATCATCCCCACGTGCAATCGAGTCATTTCCCCCCGAATAGGCAGATACACTATTACCCGCTGCTAACATCAAGCCTACTACTAAAAAAGGAACAACCTTTTTAACTGATTTTCTGAAAGAAAATCTTTTCTCTGTTACTGTAAATGGTGAATTTTTCATTCTTCCTCCTTGAAAAATAATATAAATCGAAGATTACCTTCACTTAAACTATTCGGAGAAAAAAAGAAAAAGTGAGAAAATTTCTCACTTTAGTCAAGATAATGAATCAAATTCTTTTCTGTAAGGATATCTGAGTAAGTAAAGGATTCAACGTAAACATTAGCTTGTTTATCTCCTTCAACGTTTCCAAATTCAACGATAAATAGGGATGGATAAACCTCAATTAGCTTACCCAATCTATTTTTTTGGCGCTTACGACCATTCTCCAGAGTCATTTCTACGACTTGTCCCTCATGTGCCTTGATTTCTTCTTTGATTTTTTTCATCTTGGCTACATCTGTAAATGCATCTGACATCTTATGCCTCCCTCTTTGAGATACTTGAAAATTTATTGTATTCTTTTTGGAAAATTAATTCCACCGTTCCACGAGCTCCACTACGGTTTTTCTCTATAATAACTTCTACCTTATTATTCGGTATGCCTTCCTCTTCTTCACCACCACGCTCATAGTAATCGTCGCGATAAAGAAAGGCTACGATATCAGCATCCTGCTCAATAGACCCAGATTCACGAATATCAGACAAGACCGGTCTCTTATCCTGACGTTGTTCTACACCACGAGAAAGCTGACTTAGAGCGATTACTGGAACCTTCAGTTCCTTGGCTAGGATTTTCAACTGACGTGAAATTTCTGAAACCTCTTGTTGACGATTTTCCCGACCAGTTCCCGTGATAAGCTGCAAATAGTCTATTAAAATCAAACCAAGATTTCCAGTTTCTTGAGCCAATTTACGAGAACGAGAGCGAATCTCTGTAATCCGAATCCCTGGCGTATCATCGATATAGATACTTGCATTAGCTAGGTTCCCTTGAGCAATGGTATATTTTTGCCACTCCTCATCAGTCAATTGACCCGTACGGATAGAATGCGACTCTACCAACCCTTCTGCCGCAAGCATACGGTCTACTAGACTCTCTGCACCCATTTCGAGCGAAAAGATAGCAACCGTTTTGTCCAACTTAGTCCCAATATTCTGAGCAATATTCAAGGCAAAAGCTGTCTTACCAACCGCCGGACGGGCTGCTAGGATAATCAACTCCTCCTCATGAAGTCCAGTCGTCATATGATCCAAATCACGATAGCCCGTAGCAATACCTGTAATATCAGTCGTTTGTTGAGAGCGAGCTTCCAGATTTCCAAAGTTAACATTCAATACATCTCGAATGTTCTTAAATCCACTTCGATTAGCATTTTCGCTGACATCAATCAGGCCTTTTTCTGCCTGAGCAATGATTTCATCAGCTGGTTGTGAAGCCTCGTAAGCTTGGTTGACAGACTCTGTCAACTTAGCGATTAACCGACGTAGCATGGCCTTCTCTGCAACAATCTTAGCATAATACTCCGCATTAGCAGAAGTTGGCACAGAATTGACAATCTCAACCAAGTAAGACAGGCCACCAATATTCTGCAAATCACCTTGATTATCAAGAATGGTACGAACCGTTGTTGCGTCTATAGCATCGCCACGGTCGGATAAATCAACCATGGCTTGGAAAATCAATCGATGGGCATACTTAAAAAAGTCCCGAGACTCAATATATTCTCGCACAAAAACAAGCTTACTCTCGTCAATAAAGATAGCTCCCAAAACGGATTGCTCAGCTAAGATATCTTGAGGTTGTACTCGTAACTCTTCTACTTCTGCCATCAGACTTCCCTTCCTTTTACAATCTTGTCAAGAAGGTGTAAATTTACCCTTCTTTCACACGAAGATTGATTACACTTGTGATATCTTGATAGATTTTCACTGGTACATCAATCAAACCAACTGCTCGAATAGGAGCTTGTACTTGAATATGACGTTTATCAATCTTAATTCCAAATTGCTTTTGCAATTCTTCTGCAATCTTCTTATTGGTAATAGAACCAAAGGTACGACCATCTGGACCAACTTTTTCAACAAATTCTACAACAGTTTCTTCTGCCTCAAGTTGTGCCTTAATTGCTTTTGCTTCTGCAATCATCTCAGCGTGAGCTTTCTCTTCGGATTTTTGTTTACCACGAAGTTCACCTACAGCTTGAGCAGTTGCTTCTTTGGCTAGATTTTTTTTGATAAGAAAGTTTTGCGCATATCCTGTTGGTACTTCCTTAATTTCGCCTTTTTTACCTTTTCCTTTGACATCTGCTAAAAAGATTACTTTCATTCTTCTTTCTCCTTTTCCTTTATTTCATTTAATACAATTTCTGTCAGTTTTTCACCTGCTTCTGACAAGGTTACATCTTTAATTTGAGCTGCTGCCAAATTAAAGTGGCCTCCACCTCCCAGCTCTTCCATAATCCGTTGTACATTCAGCTTACTACGACTGCGAGCTGAGATAGAGATAAATCCTTGTGTATTCTTCGCAAGAACAAAACTCGCTTCAATACCTGACATAGCTAACATGGCATCTGCTGCCTTACTAATAACAACTGTATCATAACATTTCGAGTCCGTAGCCTCCGCTATTAGTACATCTGAACCTAATTTACGCCCCTGTAAAATAAGTTCATTTACCTCACGATATTCTTCAAAATCTGTCGCAGCCATTTCCTGAATAGCAATACTATCACTTCCGCGCGTTCTGAGATAGCTAGCAACATCAAATGTTCGACTGGTCACTCGCGAAGTGAAGTTTTTAGTATCCAGCATCATACCAGCCATCAAGACACTTGCTTGCATACGAGTCAGACGATTCTTCTTAGAATTTTGGAACTGAATCAATTCTGTTACCAACTCACTGGCACTACTTGCACCACTTTCTATATAAGTGATAACTGCATTATCTGGAAAATCCTGATCCCGTCTGTGGTGGTCAATAACGATGGTTTGGGTAAATAAATCATAAAAATCTTTTGATAAAGTTAAGGCTGTCTTTGAATGGTCTACAAGAATCAACAAAGAACGATTGGTCACCATCCCCATTGCGTCCTTAACAGACAACAACTTTGTAACTCCTTCTTTTTCTAAGAATGAAACAGCTCGTCCAATATCCGGCGACATTTGTTCTTCGTCATAAATAGCATAGCTATTTTGAGTCACATTGCTAGCAAATAACTGCATACCTACAGCAGAACCCAAAGCATCCATATCTAGATTTTTGTGACCAACTACAAAAACCTGATCCACACTCCGAATCTTATCTGAAATAGCTGTCATCATAGCGCGCGTACGGGTACGGGTACGCTTGATTGAGGCAGCAGACCCACCACCAAAATAAACTGGATTTTTCGTTTCGTCGTTTTCCTTGACAACCACCTGGTCGCCACCACGCACTTCAGCCAAGTTCAAGTTGAGCAATGCAACTTTCCCTATCTCATCATGATTTCCATCACCATAAGAAAATCCCATACTTAAAGTCAAGGGCAACTGTCTCTGTTTCGCCTCTTCTCTGAAAGCATCGATAACAGAAAATTTATCATTCATTAGTCCCTCAAGTACCGTGTAGTCCGTAAATAGATAAAAACGGTCCATACTCACTCGACGGGAGAACATGGCGTGTTTCCCAGCAAATTCTGAAACAAAATTGGCTACAAAACTGTTAATATGACTGATATCAGACTCTGATGTTTCATCTTCTAAGTCATCATAGTTGTCAACGGAAACAATCCCAATCACAGGTCGACTCGTTACTAACTCAACAGTCGCTTCATATTCTCCAGACACATCAAAGAAGTAAAGAACTCCAGATACCTTGTCCATATGAACCGAATAGCGGGTCTCACCCAAGGTGGCATAAGAACCTGGATTCCCCACAGAAGCCTTGATAATTGTTTGAATTAATGCCACATCAATTTCGCCCACTTCATTCGTCAAAATCAATTCAGCATAAGGATTAAACCATTCAACTTCACCTGACGATAAGTCTAATTTAATAACCCCAACAGGCATCTGGTCTAACAAGGTTGTCAAACTATCTTCAGCTTGATGATTTACATGCTGGATTTGTTCTACTTCACTCTTTGAGTAGTAGTCTCTCTGATGAATGAATAGTAAAATATATGAACCCAAAATAAGTAGCAAAAGAAATAGCGTTACCAGTGTATTCGTTACAAAAATAAGTTGCACAGATAGCACTCCGAACGCCACTATTCCTAATATTAAGGGGAAAATAGGACTTACATAAAATTTTTTCATTCCAAACCTCTTGGCACCCATTATACCATAATAACCACCAAAAAGCGACTTTTTAAAAGTGTAATCAGTAATTCTATCAATTATAAGAAAAAGGAGGTTTACAATTCAGTAAACCTACCTTTACACATATTCTAATTAAGATTCTTTAACTTCTAATAGACCAATTTCGCCATCCTCACGACGATAAATCACATTAGTTGTTTGATCTTCAACATCAACATAGATAAAGAAATCATGTCCCAACAAATCCATCTGTAGAATAGCTTCTTCCAAATCCATTGGTTTTAAATCAATTTGTTTTGAACGAACAACTCTAGACTGGACAACATTTGAATCTTCGACCAAAGCATCTGTAAATAATTGACTAGTTGCCACCTTATTTTTATTTTTACGCTCGATTTTTGTTTTATTTTTACGAATCTGACGTTCAATTTTATCAGTTACAAGGTCAATTGAGCCATACATATCTTGAGATACATCTTCTGCGCGAAGAGTAATTGAGCCAAGCGGAATCGTTACTTCCACTTTAGCAGTTTTTTCACGATACACCTTCAAGTTTACTCGAGCATCCAACTCTTGTTCAGCTTGAAAATACTTTTCGATCTTTTCGAGTTTAGAAACTACATAATCACGAATTGCTTCTGTTACTTCTAGGTTTTCACCACGGATACTATATTTAATCATATGAGTACCTTCTTTCTAAACATTTTTGTTTTTCTGATTTCATTATAACGCTTTCATTTTGTTTTTGCAAATTTTTTCCTCATCTTACAAGGGAAAATGTTTTTACGTCCTCAGCACCAGCTTCTTCTAGCAATCTCTTCACACGATTTATAGTTGTTCCAGTAGTATAAATGTCATCTATAAGTAGGATTTTTTTAGGAATAGTGACTCCACTTTTAATAAAGAAAGAAAGTTCTGTTGCCAAGCGTTCTGAACGATTTTTAGAAGAACTGGCCCGCTCTTCTCTCTTCTCCAGTAAGTCTTGAAAAGAGAACCCTGCTGCTTCAACTAAACCTTCAACCTGGTTAAATCCCCTCTCAAGCAATCTTTCAGGACTTAGGGGAATGACGACAAATTGGTACTCTTTGTACTTTTTCAACTCCTCACTTAAAAATGAAGCGAACACTTTTCTTAAAAGAAAGTCCCCATCAAACTTATACCGACTAAAAAAATCCTTCATAGCTTGATTGTAAGTAAAAATCGCTCTATGACTGGCCTCAACTCCTTCTTTACACCAAAATTGACAATCTTGACACTTTGTTGACAAACCTATTTTCATACAGTTTGGACAATACTCTTCTCCAATTCTCTCAAAAGTAGAATCACAGTCTGAACAAAGATAGGAGTCATCATTCCTCAACAGTAAGAGGCTACTAAAAGTTAAAAGAGCCTTCATAGTCTGCCCACATAACAAGCACTTCATAGACCCGCCTCCTTGTTCATCTGCTGAATTTCCTTAATTGCCTTCTTGATTGAAGCATTTAACCCATCATGGAAGAAAAGCAAATCTCCTGTCGGTCTATCCATGCTTCGACCAACTCGTCCACCAATCTGAATCAAGCTAGACTTGGTAAACAGACGATGATTGGCCTCTACGACGAAAACGTCAACACAAGGGAAGGTGACTCCACGCTCCAATATCGTCGTACTGATCAGTATTGTCAGTTCTCTATCTCGAAAAGCTTGTACCTGTTCTAATCGATCCTCTGTGACAGAAGATACAAAGCCAATTTTTTCATTTGGAAATTGCTCTTGTAAGATTTCTTTTAACTGTTCTCCTTTCTTAATTTCTGATGCAAAAATGAGTAACGGATAACCTGTCTTTCTCTGCTTCTCAATATAGGACTTTAACTTTGGTGACAATCTACTTTTCTCTAAGCAATGATTAAAATCCGATAACCAAACTGGTTTTGGAATAATTAACGGATTTCCATGAAATCGTCTTGGCAAGCTTAATCGTTTTAATTCTCCTAAACGGACCTTCCTATCTAACTCATCCGTCGAAGTCGCCGTTAAAAAGATTCTCAAGCCATTTTCCTTTACACTATTCTTGACAGCATGGTAAAGCGTAGGATTGTCAACATAAGGAAAAGCATCTACTTCATCCACTATCAGCAAATCAAAAGCTTGATAAAATTTTAATAACTGATGGGTTGTCGCAACAACTAGCGGTGTTCTAAAATAAGGTTCTGATTCTCCATGTAGGAGGGCTATCTCACAAACAAAATCCTTTTGCAGGCGCTTATACAGCTCCAAACAAACATCTATGCGAGGACTGGCCAAACACACTGCACCACCCCTATTAATCACCTTAGCCACAACTTGATAAATCATTTCTGTCTTTCCAGCCCCTGTCACCGCATGTACCAAGGTTGGCTCCTGCTTATCTACTGCTCGAATCAGTCCCTCTGACACCTTCTCTTGAAAAGGAGTTAATTGACCACTCCATTTAAGAACATCTTGCTTCGGAAAATCCTCCTGCGGAAAATAGTATAAAGCTTGATCACTTCTAACTCGCTTCATAATTAAGCACTCCCGACAATAGTAAGCACCGATGGGCAAATACCATTCTTCTAGAATAGTACTATTACAACGTTGGCAGAACAATTTCCCCTTCTCCTTTCTCATTGCTGGAAGTTTCTCCGCCAACTGACATTCTTCTTCTGTTAATTCATTCTCAGTAAACAAACGACCGAGATAATTTGGATTTACTTTCATACTTCTTTATTCGTAAAAACCTAGCGCTTTAGATAATTTTTTAGTACAATTAAATCATGGAATTTAGAACAATTAAAGAGGACGGTCAAGTCCAAGAAGAAATCAAAAAATCACGCTTTATCTGTCATGCCAAGCGTGTTTATAGCGAAGAAGAGGCTCGAGACTTTATTACTGCCATCAAAAAAGAACACTACAAAGCTACGCACAACTGCTCGGCCTTCATTATTGGGGAACGTAGTGAAATTAAACGGACAAGTGATGATGGTGAGCCTAGTGGTACTGCTGGCGTTCCCATGCTTGGGGTGCTAGAAAATCACAATCTTACTAATATCTGTGTGGTAGTGACACGCTACTTTGGTGGCATTAAGCTAGGCGCTGGAGGATTGATTCGTGCTTACGCAGGCAGTGTTGCTCTAGCTGTCAAGGAAATTGGCATCATTGAAATAAAAGAACAGGCTGGCATTGCTATTCAAATGTCTTACGCTCAGTACCAAGAGTACAGTAACTTCCTTAAGGAATATAATCTCATGGAACTGGATACAAACTTTACAGATCAAGTCGATACGATGATTTATGTTGATAAAGAAGAAAAAGAAACTATTAAAGCTGCACTTGTAGAGTTTTTTAATGGAAAAGTCACTTTAACTGATCAAGGTTTACGAGAAGTTGAAGTTCCTGTAAACTTAGTGTAAACAAAGGAGAAAAATATGGCATTTGGTAAATTCATTCAAGGACTCGCTGGTAACTTTAGCGAGCAAAACAAAGAAACTCTTATCAAAGAATATGGACAATATCTACTAGAAAATGAAGAAATTCAAAGTGGATATAAACTGATTCGTGATTCAATTATATTTACAAATATCCGTATTATCTTTACAGATAAACAAGGCGCTACTGGTCGTAAGATGTCTATTAAATCAATCTTTTTGATGAACATTGTTAACGTTGAAATGGAAACTGCAGGAGCAGGTATAGATGATAGTGAAATTACTATTACTTATTTAGAAAATGTCTTTCTAAAAGCACACAATGAGCATTTTAATGCTCATAAATTTGAATTCCCTAAGAAAACGGATATCATTCCACTTTACACCTATTTATTAGAATTAGCTTATCACAATCGCTTGAAAATTAACGGCTTAGACCTGTGATATAAAAAAATCCTATCACTTCGATAGGATTTCTATATTTTACAAATGGTATAGATAGCGTTATACTAGAAATATCTTATACAAAGAGGTATTCATATGTCTATTTATAACAACATTACTGAATTAATCGGTCAAACTCCGATTGTTAAACTCAACAACATCGTGCCAGAAGGGGCTGCGGACGTCTATGTAAAGCTTGAAGCATTCAACCCTGGTTCTTCTGTAAAAGATCGTATTGCTCTTAGCATGATTGAAAAAGCTGAACAAGACGGTATTCTGAAACCAGGTTCTACAATTGTTGAAGCAACAAGTGGAAACACTGGTATTGGACTTTCATGGGTAGGTGCTGCTAAAGGGTATAAAGTCGTCATCGTTATGCCTGAAACTATGAGTGTAGAACGACGTAAGATTATCCAAGCTTATGGTGCTGAACTCGTCCTAACTCCTGGTAGTGAGGGAATGAAAGGCGCTATTGCTAAAGCTCAAGAAATCGCTGCTGAACGTGATGGTTTCCTTCCTCTTCAATTTGACAATCCAGCTAATCCAGAAGTACACGAAAGAACAACAGGAGCTGAAATACTAGCTGCTTTCGGTAAAGATGGACTAGATGCCTTTGTTGCTGGAGTGGGTACCGGTGGAACGATTTCTGGTGTTTCTCATGCACTCAAATCAGCAAATTCTAACATTCAAGTTTTTGCAGTAGAGGCAGACGAATCTGCTATTCTATCTGGTGAAAAACCTGGACCACACAAAATTCAAGGTATCTCAGCTGGATTTATTCCTGATACACTTGATACAAATGCCTATGATGGTATTGTTCGTGTAACATCAGACGATGCACTAGCACTCGGCCGTGAGATTGGTGGAAAAGAAGGATTCCTTGTTGGTATTTCTTCAGCTGCAGCTATCTACGGAGCCATCGAGGTTGCCAAGAAATTAGGTACAGGTAAAAAAGTTCTTGCTCTAGCACCAGATAACGGTGAACGTTATCTCTCTACAGCACTCTATGAATTTGAAGTGTAGTCTCCTAAATACACTTAGCCCTTATTATAGGGCTTTTTATTTATACCTTAAAAATAGGAACATCTCCCTATAAAAATCGACTGCATAGAAAAAAGGAAGCAATTTGGCTTCCTTTTTATTATTAGTTATTCAAGGCTGCTGCCATTGTAGCTGCAACTTCAGCTTCAAAGTCGTTTGCAGCTTTCTCGATACCTTCACCAACTTCAAAGCGAGCGAACTCAACTACTGAAGCGTTAACTGATTCAAGGTATGCTTCAACTGTCTTGCTGTCATCCATGATGTATACTTGTGCAAGAAGTGTGTAAGCTTGGTCAACTTTAGTGTTGTCAAGCATGAAGCGATCCATTTTACCTGGGATGATTTTGTCCCAGATTTTTTCTGGTTTACCTTCTGCAGCCAACTCAGCTTTGATGTCAGCTTCAGCTTGAGCAATCACTTCATCAGTCAATTGAGATTTTGATCCATACTTCAAGTGTGGAAGAGCTGGTTTGTTAACCATTGCACGGCTTTCATTGTCTTGGTCGATTACGTGGTTCAATTGCGCCAACTCATCTTTAACGAATTGCTCATCCAATTCTTTGTAAGAAAGAACTGTTGGTTTCATCGCTGCGATGTGCATTGACAATTGTTTAGCAAGTGCTTCGTCTCCACCTTCAACAACTGAAATAACACCTATACGTCCACCGTTATGTTGGTAAGCTCCAAAGTGTTGTGCGTCTGTTTTTTCAATCAATGCGAAGCGACGGAATGAGATTTTTTCTCCGATAGTTGCTGTTGCAGATACGTATGCAGCTTCAAGAGTTTCACCTGAAGGCATTGTCAAAGCAAGTGCTTCTTCATTATTAACAGGTTTTCCTTCAGCAATAACTTTAGCTGTAGTATTTACCAATTCAACGAATTGAGCGTTTTTCGCAACGAAGTCAGTTTCAGCGTTTACTTCAATAACTGCTGCAACATTACCGTTAACATAAACACCAGTCAAACCTTCTGCAGCAACACGGTCAGCCTTCTTAGCTGCCTTAGCCATACCTTTTTCACGAAGCAATTCAATCGCTTTTTCGATGTCACCGTCTGTTTCTACAAGCGCTTTTTTAGCGTCCATAACTCCGGCACCAGATTTTTCACGCAACTCTTTTACAAGTTTAGCTGTAATTTCTGCCATTTTGATTCTCCTATATTTTTTAAAAATAGGAGAGCCGGGCTAAGCCCCGCCCTCCTAGGTAATTACTATTTATATGAATTAAGCGTTGTCGCCTTCTACAACTTCAACGATTTCTTCGATTGAATCTGCTTGAGCTTCTGAAGCTGCAAATTCTGCTTCAACTGCTGCTGCATCTTCACCTTGACGTCCTTCGATGATAGCGTCAGCCAATTTAGCTGTGATCAATTTAACAGCGCGGATAGCATCATCGTTAGCTGGGATGATTACATCGATATCATCTGGATCAGTATTTGTGTCAACCATCGCTACAACTGGGATTCCCAATTTTTTAGCTTCTTTAACAGCGATTTGCTCTTTGTGTGGGTCAACTACGTACATCACATCTGGGATACGAGGCATATCTTCGATACCACCCAAGAATTTTTCAAGACGTGCACGTTGTTTGTTAAGAAGTGCAACTTCTTTCTTAGGAAGAACTTCGAAAGTTCCATCTTCTTCCATACGTTTGATTTCTTTCAAACGAGCGATACGTTTTTGGATTGTTCCCCAGTTTGTAAGAGTTCCACCCAACCAACGGTGGTTGATGAAGTATTGACCTGAACGTACTGCTTCTTCAGCAACTGCATCAGCTGCCTGTTTCTTAGTACCAACGAACAATACAACTGCATCATTAGCTGCTGCATCACGCATGAAATCGTAAGCTTGGTCAGCGTATTTTACAGTTTGTTGTAAGTCGATAACGTGGATTCCGTTACGCTCAGTGAAGATGTACTTAGCCATCTTAGGGTTCCAGCGACGAGTTTGGTGACCAAAGTGTACACCAGCCTCAAGAAGTTGTTTCATTGAAATTACTGCCATGAGTATTTCTCCTTTTTGTTTTTTTCCTCTTCTTGACTTCAACTCGCAAAACGACCCAAGGGCAACTGTTTCACAATTCATCAAGAATGGGTATTATCGTTCACACGACAAGTTTCATTTTACCATACTTTTTCAATATTTTCAAGTGATTTTAGCAGATTTTTAAAGTAAGGTAACTATATGAATCATAAAAGAGACTCAAATCGAGCCTCTTCGTTTTATTCATTAGTTTGGATAGATATATGTTACAAAACCTTCTGAAGTCGTAGTAGGATTGAACCATCCACGTTTATTTCCGATTGTACGGTTTCCACCATAGTTTGATTCAGATACTTGGATACTTGTTGATGATGAAACAGCTGTAACCACGGCTACGTGTCCATATCCACCATCATTCCAACATGCAATGGCACCAACTTGAGGTGTAGATCCTGTACGGAATCCTGCTGCAGCTGCACTTGTAGCCCACTGTGCTCCATTACCCCAGTAATCTCCAGCCCAAGGCGCCAATGTTTTAGCTCCCCATGTACACTCACCAGTTGGATAACTTGAAGCATTTGTACTATATGTTGGACGATGTGTCACTGGAGCAGGAGTGTAGCTTGTTGATTCTGTTGAAGCACTGCTTGAAGATGATTCAGACGAACTTGACTCAGATGAACTTGATGAAGAAATAGTAGATAGTGCTTGAACTTGTGCTGTAAAAGTTGTATTTCCAGAAGCAACTACTGTTTGTTGTTGACTTGCTTGTTTAGCTTTATAAGCTGCTTCTGCTTCTGCTGCAGCTTTAGCTTCTGCTTCTGCTGCAGCTTTTTTCTCAAGTAAACTTGCTTTTTCATCCTCTGCAGTAGCCTTTTCAGCAGCAAGATTCAATTCTGCAGCTTTCAACTCAGCTTGTTTTGTAGTTAATGATTGAGCATCATCAGCTAGTTTTTGCTGATTTGCAATAACTGTATTAATTGCATCATTGTTTGCTACTTGTTTTTCAGAAATAGCTTTTTTATCTGCTTTTTGTTGTTCCAACATCTTGTTGTTTGCAGATACGATTTCACTCATTGCAGCAACACGTGAAATAGCTTCTGTAATTGATTTTGAGTTTACAATTGTATTGATGTAATTTGTTGCAGCTCCATTTGTTTGAGCACTACGAGCTTGTTTTTGTAATGAATCATTGCGAGATACAATATTCTTAGAAAGTTCTGTAATTTCACCCTCAAGCTTTTTAGATTCTGCTTGTAGTCTATCATTTTCAGATTGCAAGTTTGATTGCTCTGTTTGAATAGCAGATACTTGCTCCTGAACTTGATCAACTTGTTTTTGTGCTTCTTGTTGTTGTGCTGTTAAGTTACTAATTTTATTATCTTGAGCAGCAATTTTGTCATCAGTAGTTTCTGCATGCGCAGTTGTTAAAACAGCTACTTGAGAAACCATTACTGTACTTAATAAAAGTGACGCTAAGATTTTTTTCTTCATATTACGTAGATACTCCTTCTTTTAAAGACATTACTAGTATACCAAAAAAAGGCCTAATGAATATTACGCCTTTGTTACATTTTTATTTCTTTCTTATAGATAAAATTTTTCAAAAATAAACTGAAAGATAATCATCCACATAAGGTTCAAAATCATTGATGGTACTAAACTATAGACTATAAATAAAGACATACTATCCACAGTTAAACCTACCACTATTGCAAGTATATAAGCTCCCATCTCAAATAGAAAAGTCATGACAATAATTGCCAACATTCTCGTCCAACGATTCAATAAAATAACGCTATTAAATTTATGGAGAAATGCCCCCAATAAGACGAATAACAAAGTCGCAATCCCTATCAAGTGGAAAAAGTAGATGTCATAGACCAAACCCACTACAAAACAATAAGCTAAGTAGAAGTACTCTGATACTTCAATCGTCTCAAATAAGAGAAACAAAAATAGAAAATGACTAGCCAACTGTACATGGGGAAATAATGAGCCCAAAAGCTGACTAATATGGGCATCAATTAGAACAAAGAAAGGAAGCAATAAAAATACTCCAACTCGCTTCAACTGTCTCATTATGAATTCCCCACTAATTCTATCACACTCACATTATGAGTATCTGCACTCAATTTAACAGTTACTTCTCGTGTCAAATAGTCCGTACTATGCGTTGTGGCAACCACTTCACCAACAGGAATATCAGCAACGTTAAAGTTTCCTAATCCACCAGTGATCACCTTATCTCCCGCACTAATATCGCTACTACTATTTAATTGACTAATTTTTAGAACTTCATTTTCCTTGTCATAGCCAACGATAATCCCATAAATTGTAGTAGAACCATGTTGAATTTTAACAGAAATCTTATCAGCATTTTCCGTATTTGTCAGAAGGTTGACCATGGTAGAGTTCTCCTCTACTTTTGAGACACTCCCAATCAAGCCACCATTTGCAATTGCTAACATATTCTCAGAAGCCCCTTTTGATTTGCCTGCATCTAAGGTCAACTCCTGCTTCCAAGATACTGGAGAACGCATAATAACATCTGCTGCCAAAGTCTTTGTAGCTTGCAATTTGGACTTCATATCAAGCAATTGGCGCAGTTGTTCATTTTCCATCTTTAAACTTTCCGCCTCATTTGATTTAACTTCTAATTGGTAAATCTGTTTCTTCAAACTTTCATTTTCATTATAAGTGCGTGTCAAATGAGCCAAATCTGATTTGACAGAATCAAACCACTGAAAAGGTTTTTGCACAACCCTATCAACCACTGAGATTCCATCTCCTAATCTTGTCACAATTGTACTTGAATAAGTCGTCGCTAAGAGAGCTGACACAAGCAGAACAGTGACAAAAACAATAATGACATATTTTGATTTTTTAAAACGGTTCATATCCCTACCTTTATATCAAAAACTGTTACAGTAACTTTTTATCAATTCCTGAAAGCTACTAAGATTTTAAGAAAAATAAGCAACAACCAAGTATGATAATAACAAGAATGGTCAGCGTATCCTTTCGAGTCCATTTCAATTGTCGATATTGACTTCTGCCTTTTCCACCCTGATAACCACGCGCTTCCATTGCGATAGCCAAGGAATCCGCACGTTTTAAACTTGTCGCAAAAAGAGGAATCAAAATGGGAATCATAGCCTTCACCTTTTGAACAATACTTCCTTCTCCAAAATCCACTCCACGCGCTTTCTGTGCATTCATAATCCGCGTCGTATCATCCATCAAGGTTGGGACAAAACGCAAACTCATAGACAGCATCAATCCAATTTCATGAACTGGAACTTTCATACTCTTTAAAGGTGCTAATAGAGCTTCGACAGCTGATGCCAAACTTAAGGGCATGGTCGTTAAGGTTAACAAAGTTGAAAAGAAAATAATCAATACAAAGCGACAAAAGATAATTCCAGCTTGTTGCAAAGCATAATCCGTAATTCTCACAAACGAAAACTCAAATAAAACATTCCCATTAGAAATGAAAAACAGTTGAAAAATAGTTGTGAAGGCAATCAAGAAAAACATAGACTTCAAGCCCTGAATAAAAAATGAAAGAGATACTCCTGACAAAGCAATAAATATCCCTGTCGCTATAAAAAGAATTAGATTCGTCAAGGGATTATTAGCCCAAAAAACGATCAAAATCAGTAGCATCATAGCCAGTAATTTGCTGCGTGGATCCAATCGGTGAACTATCGAATCCCCTGGGATATAACGCCCCAAAATCATACTATCCATTTAGCGACTCCTTGAACTCCTCTATCTTAATCGGTAATCGTTTAAATGACACGCCTCTATCAGCCAATCGTTTACAAAAGGATGTAATTTTAGGTACTCCCAACTGCACTTCTTCCATAAAGACAACATCTTGAAAGACATCACTTGGTTTACCACCCTTAACTAAACGTCCCTTTTCCATCACATAGACTTGATTTGCATATTCAGCAACATCATCCATCAAATGCGTTACCAAAACAATGGTCATCCCTGACTGGTGGAGTTTTTTGAATAAATTCATCAGCTCTTTTCTTCCCAGGGGATCTAGGCCTGCTGTGGGCTCATCTAAGACTAATATGGCTGGTTCCATGGCAAGTATGCCTGCAATGGCCACACGTCTCATTTGTCCACCTGATAGCTCAAACGGACTGCGATCAAAAAGTGATTCATCAATTCCAACCAGAGCCAGTTTCTCACGCGCAATCTGCTCCGCATCTTCTTCAGAAACTCCAAAATTTTGCGGTCCAAAAGCAACATCTTTCAAAACCGTTTCTTCAAAGATCTGATTTTCAGCAAACTGAAATACCAAGCCAACCTGTTTTCTAATTTGACGAATATCTTTGTTTTTAGAAGTCGAGGTGATTAAGGTATCAAAAACTCGTACACTTCCTTGGCTTGGCACCAATAAACCATCTAATAGTTGTAAAATAGTTGATTTGCCGCTACCTGTGTGCCCAATTAAAGCCGTATAAGAACCATCTTCAATCGTCAAGGAAACATCCGACAAAGCTGTTGAAGCTAAGGGAGTTCCTTCTTGATACGTAAAACTCACATTTTCTAGAGCAATTCCCATAGTTTATCCTCTAGCTCACTTTCTGTCAAATAATTTTCAGGCAAATCATAGCCATTCTGGCTCAAAGAATGTTTTAATTGATTGGAAAAAGGATCGTCTAATCCAATTTGATCTAAATCATTACGAGAGAAAAGTTCTCTTGGACTGCTGGTTGATTCAATTTCCCCTTTTTTCATGACCAACACACGATCACTCATGGCAACTTCTTCCAAATCATGTGTAATGGAAATGACCGTCATATCATAGTCTTTCCGAATTCCTTTTACTGTATCAATCAGTTCTCTACGCCCCTCAGGATCCAACATACTCGTTGCTTCATCTAAGATTAAAATAGCTGGTCTTAGGGCTACAACACCTGCAATAGCCACACGTTGCTTTTGGCCACCTGATAGACGCGCTGGCTCTCTCTTTTTAAAGTCCAACATGCCAACCAAATCCAGAGCTTCTTCCACTCTCTTTTTCATTTCTTGACGAGAAAGTCCCTGATTTTCCAAACCAAAGGCAACATCATCTTCAACAGTCGCTCCAACAAATTGATTGTCTGGATTTTGAAAAACCATACCGATTTGACGACGTATATTCCAAACATTTTCCTCAGTCAACCGTTGGCCATCAATTACAATCTCTCCAGATTCTGCTTCCAGTAAACCATCAATTAATCGAACCGTCGTTGATTTACCACTACCATTATGCCCTACAATCGAAAGCCATTCTCCACGTTTCACGTGAAACGTAATATCCTTCACATCGTAGTATTCCTGATTTTCCTTATAACGAAAAGAAAGATTTTTTACATCAATTATTGATTTCATTTCGAACCAAATGTCCCTTTAAATACATAGGCACTACCCTTGAAATAATCATAGCCAGAGTAGATAGTGAAAAACAAGGCTACATAAAGTAGAACTTGGCCAATCAAAGTCCAGTGTAATAGCAAGAAAATAATGGCAAACATCTGACTGAAAGTTTTAATTTTTCCAGGCATTGCTGCTGCTAAAACCGTCCCACCAGTTTCAACCAATAAAAGCCTTAAACCTGTCACAGCCAACTCACGACAGATAATCACTGCAACAATCCAAGCCGGAGCCATTCCTAACTCAATCAACATAATAAAAGCCGACATAACTAGTAACTTATCCGCCATGGGATCTGCAAATTTACCAAAATTACTGACCACATTCCATTTACGAGCTAAATATCCATCTAAATAATCAGTAATACTGGCAATAGCAAAGATAATAGCTGCTACTATATGACTCTCTATCGAATTTCCTACCGTTAAAATAAAGATAAAAATAGGTATAAAGAGAATTCGACCTATTGTTAAGAGATTTGGAATTTGTTCTTTTTTCATTCGTTTTTCCTTAATTTTTAGTAAAGGTTACAGTGATTTTTCCAGTCTGAGCTGTTAATTTTGATAAGTCAACGGTCTGATTATCTACTGTTAAAGCTACACCTTTGACAACACCTAAAGTAATGGTCACAGAATTTTTAGTTGAAACGCTTGTTTCCGCACTTTTATTATCTGGTGATAAGGTCACTCCACCCTCAAGCTCACTTTCTGAAACACTAACCCAACTTCTAGCATCTGAGACTGATAATTGTAATTTTGCAGTTTCCTTACTCGTTTTATAAGCAACTTCTACTTGATTTCCTTCACCTGATACCGTTATAGCTGGTTCCATATTCGAAGAGCTACTTGATGAACTACTACTTGAGGATGAAGTTACAGAACTAGTTGAGCTTGTTGCTTGGACTACACTATAACTAGACGCAGATGAACGCTCAGGTTGAGTCTGGAGATAATTCCAAACATAATAGGTCACAAAAATGACAATCGATAATGCAAAGAGTATAAAATAAAATAAAGGTAAAAATGATGCCTTATTTTTCTTACTTGAACGTCTCCTACCTGTCAACTCGTCTTCATCAACATCTACTTCTTCATAAGTAATCATGCTCCCAGAATCATAAGCATCCAAGACAATTCGCTCATCTAGCTCAACTGCCCACGCATACTTTCTCAAAAAAGAACGAGTATAAAATGGACTAGGAAGTTGATCAAAATCATCAGCTTCCATCGCTTCCAACATATCCAACTGAATTTCTGTTTTTTTGTGTAATTCTTCTAAAGTCAACCCTTGGTTGGTTCTAGCTAAACGTAAAACCTCACCAATTGTTTTTTTCCTCATACTTGTCATTCCTTCTTTCTAGTATCGATTATGATAGGTTACTACGATGGGAATATTGTAAAATCAACTATATCACCATCATCTATTAAATGATGTCCAGCATCAAGGACATCCTCTAAAGTAATTTCCTGTAAAATTTTTGGCAAATCAAAAATTGTCTCACCATTTTCAAAAGCATCATATTGCGTTGCAATAAATTCAAGAGAGTTCATGCTACTGAAAAATTCTCCAAACATCTCTCTTTTAATAATATCTAAATGATCCTCTGTAATATCTAAATCCTTTGTAAAATTACGAATAGCCTTCCTAAACTGATGAGATAAAGCAACTGGCTCTTTTGTATCCATTGTCAACATGACAAAATGAAAGCGACTTGTTACTTCAACTTCCAGAGATAAGGATGCGGCAATTTTACCTGATTCATATAATTTCTGAAAACGATCCGAAGTCCAACCAAACATCATTGCAAACAATAATTTTAATAAAATATGATGTCGATAGCAATCCGCTTCAGCAACTTCTTGTTTACCTCTAACACCAATCGCTAGTTTGGGAGAAGATACTTCCATCCTCATGCTATCTGTTTGCTTTACAGGTTGTAAAACAAACTTTTCTCTTGCTAGTTCCTGAACATCTAAATCTTCCAGTTCTTTTCTTTCAAAATAATCCTGTACCTGATCCACATCAAAATTACCAACTAAAAACAGAGACATGTTTACAGGTTTGTAAAATCTTGTAAAATTTTCTTGCAAATTAGTTAGATTGATTTGGGAAATTGACTCCTCACTTCCAACTATATCAGTTGCTAAAGGTGTACCAGGATACAAATTCGCTAAAGTTGAAAAGAATAAACACGAATCCGGATCATCTTGATACATTTCTCGTTCTTGCTGGATAATATCCTGCTCTCTTAAAATGGAATCTTCAGTAAAATGTGCTGATGTTACCAATTCATCAAGTAAGTCCAAATTTTCTAAAAAATGATCCGTTGCTGAAAAAAGATAGCTTGTTTTTGTAAAGCTTGTAAAGGCATTACTATCTGCACCTAGACTCGTGAAAGCTGACATCAAATCGCTAGCATCTTCTCTCTCAAATAATTTATGTTCAAGAAAATGAGCAATTCCTCCAGGATATTCTTTTACATCTCCGTCAACTTCTGTGACAAGCGTATCTACCGAACCAAACTGTACAGTTACACTCCCGTAAACCTCTTTAAATTCCTTTTTAGGTAAAAGAGCAACTGTCAAGCCATTTGACAAACGAGTTCGATAAACCATTTCTTTTACAGCTGGATAGTATTTTTCTTCAAAAACAACCTTTGTCATTCTATTCCTTCCATAAAGTAAATCGCTTGTAGTTTCACATTATTAGCTGCTCTACAAATAGCATCTTTGTCAACTTGCTCGAGTTTTGCAATCCAACCTTTAAAGTCTGCTGAAGATTTTCCAAATAAGGCATTTTGATAAGCACGTTCAATCAATGAACTTTGATTATCTTGAGAAAGTAATAAAGACCGACGAATCATTTCCTTGGTTTGCTCTAGCTCAAGTTCTGTAAAATAACCTTTTTTTAAATCAAGCAGTTGATTATTCATCATTTTACGAGCCTGATTCCGATTTTCTCGATCAATGCCAGCATACATCCTCAAGAATCCACTAAACAAATCGAGCTGACTTGAAATAGTATAAGCCAATCCAGCATTTTCACGGACATTTGTAAATAGTTTAGAGTGAGCAAATCCACCAAGTAAACCATTCATTACAATCATGGGTAAATGTTGCTCATCACCATATTCAGAAGGGCAATGATATCCTAATTCCAAAATGGATTGTCCCACATTTTTCCGAATCATACCCTCTTGCAGAATATTGGAATAAGGTTGACAATACTGAACCTTCACATCTCCTTCTCGACCTTTAAAACCAAATGATTCTAATACATTTTGAATTTCAATCTCATTAAAATCACCTAAGAAAAAGAAATCTATTCGATCATTGGCTAAAGATTCTTTGAAACAAGAATAAGAATTTTGTGGAGTTTCAGCTAAAATACGATTTCGTAAATCACTATATTCCAATTGAAGACGTTCATCATGAAAAAATAATTTATCCAATTCTTTATGTGCAAAATAAAAAGAATCATCCATATCAGCTGCTAAACTTGCTAACAATTGTTTTTTCTCAATTTCAAATAAGTCCGAATCAAACCCATTATCAACTACTACGGGGGAAAAAAGAGTTTCTTTTAAAAGTTCCAAAACCTGAGAAGTTAACACATTTTTCCTACTTAAAAACTCATCACGAACATAGGTAAATGTCAATTCTACAATGTGACTTTGCCCTCTTCTGAAACAATTGGTTGACATATCTGTACCGTATAGACTGGCCAAATGTTTTCTCAAATCTTGAGAAGTGGGGTACATCTGATTAGCAGTCTCTAGCATACTCGCACTCAACATGCGACCTGCAATTGTATCAAGAGATAATGGAGCGGTAAAACGCACGGTGATTTTGTTCGTTTTAAACTTTTTTGATTGGATAAAATGTGTTGAAATTCCATGCACTAACTCCATGATTGACCTCCTTATATACAGACTTCTATTATATCACGAAAACCTGAAATTTTCTTGTTCTCTGTAACACTTTTGAAATAAAAATCGCTTACATTATTCCTTGTTTCTCTCACTATTTTTAGGAAAATATGGTATAATACCAAAGATTGAGGTGAATTATGGAATACAAATTATTTGAAGAATTTATTACCCTCCAAGCACTACTCAAAGAACTTGGAATTACACATAGCGGAGGAGCTATTAAATCATTTCTCTCTGAACATTCTGTTTACTTTAATGGGGAATTAGAGAATCGTCGTGGTAAAAAACTTCGTATTGGTGATAAAGTTGACATCCCTGACATGAATATTGACATCTTGTTGACACAACCGACTTTTGAAGAACAAGATGAATACCAAGCTGATAAAGTTGAAAAAGAACGAATCGCCAAACTTGTCAAGGAGATGAATAAGGGAGTAAAAAAAGACAACTCTAAACCTACTTCATCACCAAAAAGCAAACAAGCTCCGCGATTCCCTGGTAGATAATCATGTGGCTACAACATCTATCTCTCAAAACTTTTCGTAACTATAAAGAGACGAAAATAGACTTTAATCCTAAATTAAATATCTTTTTAGGACGCAATGCACAAGGTAAAACAAATATGTTAGAGGCTATCTATTTTTTAGCCTTAACACGTAGTCATCGAACTCGAACAGATAAAAATCTCATTCATTTTGATGAGGAACAACTCCATCTTTCAGGTCTTGTTCAGAAAAAAACTGGATCTATTCCTCTCGAAATCGAACTAACACAAAAAGGACGTGTGACAAAAGTGAATCACTTAAAACAGGCACGACTTTCAGATTACGTAGGACACATGAATGTTGTCTTATTTGCTCCTGAAGATTTACAACTAATTAAAGGAGCACCTTCAGTTCGACGAAAATTCATTGATATGGAGCTTGGGCAAATTAAGCCAATCTATTTATCTGACTTAACCAATTATAACCATATCCTTAAGCAAAGAAATACCTATTTAAAATCAGCTCAAACAATAGATGAAACCTTCCTTTCAGTACTAGATGATCAGCTAGTCGATTATGGATGTCGCGTAATGAAGCACCGCTTAGATTTCATAAAAAAACTAGAGTATTTTGGGCGTAAGAAACATTTTGAACTTTCTAATCAGATTGAAGAACTGTCAATATCCTATCAATCTTCTGTCAAGATAACTGACAAAGAAGACTTATCCGAATCTTTCAAAATTGCTTTAGAAAAAAGTAGATCCAGAGATTTATTTAAAAAGAATACCGGTGTCGGTCCTCATCGAGATGACATTTCTTTTTATATAAATGGGATGGATGCTAGTTTTGGAAGTCAAGGTCAACATCGTAGTCTCGTCCTTTCTATAAAATTAGCAGAAATCGAATTAATGGAAAGTATTACTACAGAATCTCCAATATTACTGCTTGACGATGTTATGAGCGAACTTGACAACACTAGACAACTAAAACTATTAGAAACGATTTCACATTCAATACAAACCTTTATCACAACAACCAGCTTAGATCATCTTCAAAATCTGCCAGAAAATCTAAGCATCTTCACTATTCAGGATGGTAAAGTTACTGTAAAGGTAAGTTGACAACATTGTAAAAGAACTCCTGTTTTCACGGGAGTTCTTTTCAGTGTTTTTACATAGAATAATTTGGTGCCTCATTAGTAATTTGTACATCATGAGGATGGCTTTCTTTCAAACCAGCACCAGACATTTCAATAAATTGAGCATTATCGTGTAGTTCTTTAAGGTTAGCTGCACCACAGTAACCCATACCAGAGCGAATACCACCAATCATTTGGAAGACAATATCAGCTGCCGCTCCTTTATAAGCAACACGACCTTCAATTCCTTCTGGAACGAGTTTGTTTGCTTCATTGACAGAACCCTGGAAGTAACGATCGCTTGAGCCTTTCTTCATAGCAGCGATTGAACCCATACCACGGTAAGTCTTGAATTTACGTCCTTGGAAGATTTCAGTTTCTCCTGGAGCTTCATCAGTTCCAGCAAACATAGATCCAAGCATAACAGCATTTCCACCAGCCGCAAGAGCTTTTACAATATCTCCAGAATACTTGATTCCACCGTCAGCAATAATCGTTTTACCATATTCACGCGCAACAGCTGCAGCATCATAGATAGCTGTTACTTGCGGAACACCGACACCAGCAATCACACGAGTTGTACAGATTGAACCTGGCCCAATACCAACCTTGACAACGTCTACACCTGCTTCATAAAGGGCACGTGCACCTTCAGCAGTAGCAATATTTCCAGCAATCAAAGTACGATCTGGGAAATGAGCACGAATCTCAGCAATTTTACGCAAGACACCTGCTGAATGACCATGCGCAGTATCGATAACAATTGCATCTGCTCCTGCCTCAAAAAGAGCCTCTGCACGTTCAAATGTATCTGAAGTAACACCTACTGCACCAGCAACCAGAAGACGACCAAACTCATCTTTAGCCGCATTTGGAAACTCAATAACTTTTTCAATATCTTTAATAGTAATCAAACCAGAAAGACGGCCTTCTTCATCTACCAACGGAAGTTTTTCAATACGGTGTTCTTGAAGAATGCTTTCAGCCGTTGCAAGATCTGTACCCACAGGAGCAGTCACAAGATTTTCACTAGTCATATGATTTGAAATTGGTTGGTTATAATCTGAAATAAAACGAAGATCTCGATTTGTCAAAATACCAACTAATTTACGATTTTCAAGTGTTTCAACAACTGGAACACCACTGATACGGTAACGTCCCATAAGCTCATCAGCTTCAGCGATTGTATGTTCAGGCGTCAAGAAGAACGGATCAATAATAACTCCATTTTCAGAACGTTTTACCTTGCGAACCTCGTCTGCTTGTTGAGCAATTGACATGTTTTTATGGATAACTCCGAGACCACCTGCACGAGCAATAGCAATAGCCATTTGACTCTCTGTAACTGTGTCCATAGCAGCGGTAATAATTGGGATATTTAAAGTCAAATTATCTGCCAATTTAGTTGTTAAATCTGCATCATTAGGCAATACATGACTTTCAGCTGGAATAAGCAATACATCATCAAAGGTAAAACCTTTTTTCAAAAATTTAGTGTCCCAATTAGACATTCGAAGTTTCCTCTTTTCTTTCTTTTTGAGCTTGACTCTTTTTATATTGTATCTATCATACCATTCTATAAAAATTTGTCAAATGTTACAGGAGCAAATAAAAAACTATCTTTTCTTTGATATAGAAATGATAGTTTCTTGTAAAATAAACTCAGTTAAAGTAATGAAGTCCCATGGCCCCTTTAACATCAGATAGGGTTTGACCCGCAACTTCACGTGCTCTTTCACTACCTTTTTGAAGCATATTATAAACTTCTCCCATATCCTTAGCAAATTCGATACGGCGCTCACGAATAGGACCAAGTTCACGTTCTAATATTTCAAGTAGATAACGCTTGGTCTTCACATCACCAAGACCACCTCGTTGATAATGTTCTTTCATATCAGCAATTTCTTGAGCATCTTCTGGACGACCAAAAACATCTAGATAATGGAAAACCATATTTCCTTCAATCTTACCAGGATCCTCAACACGGATATGATCTGGATCTGTATACATACTCATTACTTTTTTACGCAAAGTATCCGCATCATCAGCTAAATAAATACCGTTATTAAGGGATTTAGACATTTTAGCATTTCCATCTAAACCAGGCAAACGCCCTGCTCTCTCATTTTCTGGATAAATACCTTCTGGCTCTACCAAGACATCACAGTTATATGCATTGTTAAACGAACGAACAATTTCACGAGTTTGCTCAATCATTGGTTTCTGATCTGTCCCAACAGGAACATAATTAGCCTTAAAAGCTGTAATGTCAGCTGCTTGAGCTATTGGGTAAACTAAGAATCCTGTCGGAATACTTTCTCCAAATCCTTTTTGAGCAATCTCTGTCTTGACAGTTGGATTTCGCTCCAAACGTGCTAATGAAACTAGATTCATATAATACATGGATAGTTCAGCCAACTCTGGAATCTGACTTTGAATAAAGATAGTTGATTTACTTGGATCCAATCCAACTGCAAGATAATCCAAAGCAACATTTCCGATAGACTCTACAATTGTTTGAGGATCCTTGGCATGATCTGTCAAAGCTTGTTGGTCAGCCAAGAACACAAACATATCATACTTATCCTCTTCCTGTAACAATACTCGATTTTTGAGACTTCCAACATAATGTCCAATATGCAATTTTCCTGTTGGACGGTCTCCTGTTAAAATAATGGGTTTAGTCATTTTATTCTCCTTCGATGTGGTCCCTTCAATTATAGCATTTTTTTAATAAAATAACCGTAATTTATCAAAATAAATCAGTCTTGCCATTTACGGATTTGTGTAAAGGATACTGTAAATATAGTTTACATAAAATTGACGAATAAAAATTTGAATATTTCTGTATTTTCTAGTAGAATAAATATATTACACATATAGGAGAAAAATATTGCTTACAGTATCTGATGTTTCACTACGTTTTAGTGATCGCAAACTTTTTGATGATGTCAATATCAAATTTACAGAAGGAAATACTTACGGATTAATCGGTGCTAATGGTGCCGGAAAATCAACCTTTTTAAAAATTTTAGCTGGAGATATCGAACCTACTACTGGTCATATTTCTCTTGGTCCAGATGAACGTCTCTCTGTGCTTCGTCAAAATCACTTTGACTATGAGGATGAACGTGCCATTGATGTTGTTATCATGGGAAATGAAAAACTTTATAGCATCATGAAGGAGAAAGATGCTATCTACATGAAGGAAGATTTCTCAGATGAGGATGGCGTCCGAGCTGCCGAACTCGAGGGAGAATTTGCCGAGCTTGGGGGCTGGGAAGCAGAAAGTGAAGCCTCTCAACTACTTCAAAATCTAAACATTCCAGAAGAATTACACTACCAAAACATGAGCGAATTGGCCAACGGTGAAAAAGTAAAGGTTCTCCTAGCCAAAGCACTCTTTGGTAAACCAGATGTTCTTCTTTTGGACGAGCCGACCAACGGTTTGGATATCCAATCGATTACTTGGTTAGAAGACTTCTTGATTGATTTTGATAACACAGTTATCGTAGTATCCCACGACCGTCACTTCTTGAACAAAGTATGTACTCACATGGCCGACCTTGACTTTGGAAAAATCAAACTCTATGTCGGAAACTATGACTTCTGGAAGGAATCTTCTGAACTCGCTGCTAAATTGCTAGCAGACCGTAATGCCAAAGCAGAAGAAAAAATTAAGCAATTGCAAGAATTCGTTGCTCGTTTCTCTGCCAATGCTTCTAAATCAAGACAAGCAACATCACGTAAGAAAATGCTTGATAAAATTGAACTTGAAGAAATTGTGCCATCTAGTCGTAAATATCCATTTATCAACTTTAAAGCGGAACGTGAAATCGGTAATGATCTCTTGACAGTAGAAAATCTATCTGTAAAGATTGATGGTGAGACTATTTTAGATAATATCAGTTTTATCTTACGTCCAGGTGATAAGACAGCGCTAATTGGACAAAATGACATCCAAACGACTGCATTAATTCGTGCAATCATGGGTGACATTGACTATGAAGGAACTGTCAAGTGGGGAGTAACTACTAGCCGTTCTTACTTGCCAAAAGATAACTCGGCAGATTTTGCAGGAGGAGAGTCAATCCTTGACTGGTTGCGTCAATTCGCAAGTAAAGAAGAAGATGACAATACTTTCCTACGTGGTTTCCTAGGTCGTATGCTCTTCTCTGGGGATGAAGTTAACAAACCTGTAAACGTCTTGTCAGGGGGAGAAAAAGTGCGTGTCATGCTTTCAAAACTCATGCTCTTGAAATCAAATGTCCTTGTACTTGATGATCCAACCAATCACTTGGACTTGGAATCTATCTCAAGCTTGAACGATGGATTGAAAAACTTCAAAGAATCAATCATCTTTGCCAGCCATGACCACGAGTTTATTCAAACTCTAGCTAACCATATCATTGTCTTGTCCAAAAATGGCGTCATTGACCGTATCGATGAAACCTATGATGAATTCCTAGAGAATGCAGAAGTACAAGCAAAAGTTAAAGAACTTTGGAAAGACTAAAATTTTCAAAACTCAGTTGGGTTAACCAGCTGAGTTTTCTAACATTTTATGAGGTAACATGAAATTATTTTTTAAAACATATTGGACCTATTTTGTTTCTTTCATCATTCCCGTAATCATTATGACAGGAGTATATCTATCTCAAGGTATCTACTGGAACAGCGAGACATCTCCACTATTAGGAGATGGCTTTCATCAATACGTTATTTTTGATGTAGCTTTACGAAATATCCTACATGGAAATGGTAGTTTGTTTTACACCTTTACAAGTGGCCTCGGATTAAATTTCTATGCCCTATCTAGTTATTACTTGGGAAGTTTCCTTTCACCTCTAGTTTACTTTTTTAATCTGTTGAATATGCCAGATGCTGTCTATCTGACAACTCTCTTAAAATTTGGATTGATTGGACTGTCAACTTATTTTAGTTTAAATAAATTATTTCAATCGATTCCTAAGCCTTTAAAACTAGCTTTATCTACTTCCTATGCTCTGATGAGTTTCACTGTCAGTCAATTAGAGATAAAAACTTGGCTAGATGTTTTTATCTTGATTCCTTTAATTATCACTGGTTTACACCTAGTTATAACTGAAAAGAAACTCCTATTGTACTTTACAAGTCTGTCAATCTTATTTATTCAAAATTATTATTTTGGCTATATGACAGTACTGTTTCTTATTTTCTGGTATCTCTGCCAAATTTCTTGGGACTTTAAAACTCGAAAATCATCTTTTCTTGATTTCATAGTTATCTCCTTTTTAGCTGGTATGACTAGTTTGATTCTGACTCTTCCCACTCTGTTTGATTTACAGACACATGGGGAAAAATTAACTGAAGTTACAAAGTTTCAAACTGAAAGTAGCTGGTATCTTGATCTCTTTGCTAAGCAATTCATTGGTTCCTTTGACACAACAAAGTATGGGGCCATCCCAATGATTTTTGTTGGACTACTTCCCTTTATTTTGACCATTTTATTTTTTACGCTGAAATCTATTAAGTTTCACGTGAAACTTATCTATGCAATCTTCTTTGCATTTCTAATTGCAAGCTTTTATATTGAAGCTCTTGATTTATTTTGGCAAGGCATGCATACTCCAAACATGTTTTTACATCGCTATGCTTGGATTTTCTCTACCTTGTTAATTTACACAGCAGCAGAAGTCTTAAAGCGTCTGAAAGAACTTAAAGTCTGGAATTTTTTAGTTTCGCTTTTTCTTCTAGTAACAGGATTTTTAGCTACCATCTATCTAAAATCGCATTATTCTTTTTTAACAGATTTGAATATTCTGCTTACTCTTGAATTTTTGGTTGTCTATTCTCTTTTACTCCTTGCAGTTATCAAAAAGTTTATCTCTGTAAATCTGTTTACCATTCTAATCTCTTTATTTATAATGGTTGAAATAAGTTTAAATGCTTCATCTCAAATGGACGGAATTGCTAAAGAATGGGGTTTTGCTTCTCGAAGTGCATATAATCGAGATATCCCAGCTATGGAATCTTTCTCAACATATATTGGAAATCAATTTACTCGTACTGAAAAACTACAAACTCAGACAGGAAATGACAGTATGAAATTCAACTACAATGGAATCTCTCAATTTTCATCTGTTCGAAATCGTTCAGCAAGCTCTACTTTGGATAAACTTGGATTTAAATCCTCTGGGACTAATCTCAATCTACGCTATGCAAATAATAGTATTTTGGCTGATAGTTTATTTGGCATCCAGTACAATATCTCAGACAGTCCTATTGATAAGTATGGTTTTAAAGATATCTATCAAAAAGATAATCTTACCCTATATGAAAATCAATTCTCTCTTCCGATTGCCTTTGCTAGTCAATCTGTTTACAATGATGTCAAGTTCAATGAACACACTTTGGATAATCAAGCCTCGTTTTTAAATCAACTTGCTAACGTCGATTTTGATTATTTTTCTCCAATCCCTTATGACAAAACAGAAAATACTGATGATTTGATTAGTGTTACAAGTTCTTCAAATGAGGATGCAGCAATCCAGTATCAAATTGAAGTACCAGAAAACAGCCAAATTTATCTTTCTTTCACAAACCTTCACTTTTCTAATGATAAACAAAAGAAGGTTGACATCCTTGTAAATGGAGAAAAGAAAACTTTTACAACTGATAATGTCTTCTCCTTCTTTAATCTAGGATATACTAAAGAGAAAAAAACTTTCAATATTCATGTTAGTTTCCCTGGAAATTCACAAGTATCATTTGAATCTCCTACCTTCTACCGTTTAGATACCAAAACTTTAACTGAGGCAATTCAAAAAATTAAAGAACAGCCTGTAACAGTATCAACTTCTAAAAACAAGGTTTTTGCTACATATGATGTCCAACAAGATACATCTATTTTCTTCACCATTCCTTATGACAAAGGCTGGTCTGCCTACCAAGATGGTAAGAAAATAGAAATTAAACAAGCTCAAACTGGCTTTATGAAAGTTGACATTCCCAAGGGAAAAGGAACTATTACACTTTCCTTCATTCCTAATGGGTTTGTTGTTGGAGCAATCTGTTCCTTTACTTCTCTTTTACTATTTGGAATCTATAATCACAAACGAAAGTCATCTAAGATATAAAAAAATCGACCAGTTGGTCGATTTTTTTAATCTTCTTCCATTTTCTTAGGTCGATAGGCTAGCATACCTAAACCAGTAAATAGGGCTAATATCACAGCAAGGAAAATGACTTGATGATGAATATTTCCTGTCATAGAAATTGTTTGTCGTAATCCCGAAACTGAATAACTCATTGGTAACCAGGGATTAATGGCTCTAAAGAAATCATTTGTCAAAGTAAGTGGGTAAGTACCTGCACTTGATGCTAACTGTAATAAAAGCAAAATAAGAGAAAAGAAAGCTCCTATACGGCTATTCCATGTTGTTAAAGAGGTCACCATAGACATGAATGCTAAACTTGTTAGGATAATGAGAATAAATGTTCTCATCTCATGATTTGCAGTTAAACCAATAAGATGAACTCCTCCATATACCAAAATTCCTGCTAAAACAGCTATAATACCATTTATTTCAGCTCGAGATTTCAACCAAGCCCAACGGCTCTCCGGATGACGTCCTGAAGGCAACTTCGCAAAGATCATATTCGTTGATATTGCTGCAACAAAGAGAGCAACTGATATCATATAAGGAGCCATTGCAATTCCATTTACAGGAACTTGGTCATTGTCAGTTTTGGAGAGACTGAGAGGATTTGACAAAATCTCTGCATTTTTAGATTCTGTTGATGCTGACTTGAGTTGATCACTAGCATTACCTAATCCTTGTCCCAAAGAAGCAACTCCTATCTGTAAACCTTCCAATCCAGAAGTTAACTTTGTTCCACCTTCTGCTAGTTTCCCAGCTCCATCTGCCAATTTATTAGCTCCACTTTCTAATTGAGAAGCACCTGAAAGTAACTGACTTGATTTGTCAGCTAATTGACCCGATCCTGACTGCAATTTATCAACTCCTGCTATCAATTCTTGACTCTTTTGATTCAATTGATTGGAGCCAGTTGATAATTTTTCAATACCAGACACTAATTCTGGAGTTTTTTCAACTAATTGACCAACTCCTGCTGTCAAGTTAGAAGATTTTTGTGTCAAGGTGTTTGAGCCTGAAACTAGTTGATCCAAACTACCTGTCAAGTTGGCATTTTTTTCACTTAGTTGACTTGCGCCCTGAGAAACTTTATCAACACCTATAGTATATGCCTTTACACCTGATGCAATCGACTGACTGTCAGGAACTAATTTGCTAGTAACAGCTCCTTGTATTTCTGTTAATCCACTTGACAATCCTGTCAAAGAAGTAGAAGCAAGCGGTAATACTTGATTAGCTTGATTTTTTAATGTCGAAAGATTTGAAGATTGATTTTGTAAGTTTTCCAAACTTCCCTGTAAACCTTGTACTAAAGCTATAATTGACTGAGCCAATTGAATACTATCAGTCGAATTTTGAGATACAGAAGCGCTTATCTCAGCTTGTTGCTCACTTGTCAATGATTGATAAGCTGCTGTCGATTGAATATTAGCTAATGTAGTCGCTTTATCAGACTGAGCACTTACTAACATTTGATTAGAAAGAGATACCATACTTGATAAAACAGAATCTAATTGTTTTGTATCTCCAACATCAATATTTTGAATAACTTGATTTAACTGATTCAGACCGGAAGATAATTGATTAATTTGATCTTTTTGCTTAGATGAAGCATCTAACTTGCTAGAAAGTTGTTGAATACCTTCACTTAATTGCTCCACCCCCATTCGAAGTGTAGCT
Source organism: Streptococcus sp. UMB1203 (assembly GCF_030217725.1). Classification (GTDB taxonomy): domain Bacteria; phylum Bacillota; class Bacilli; order Lactobacillales; family Streptococcaceae; genus Streptococcus. The sequence continues at coordinate 49,976 of NZ_JASOOK010000006.1, forward strand.
GATTGATTAGATAACTGATTAGCACCTGTTGCAAGACTTACCACTCCATTGGTGTAGGCACTAACACCAGATGAAAATTGATTAAGACCAGTATTAAGCTGAGAAACACCGCCAGTATAGGATTCTACACCAGTATATAACTGATTGATTCCTCTTACTAATTCAGGACTTTTAGAAGATAATTGACCTAATCCGTTATCTAATTGACTCACTGCACCAGTATATGTAACTAAACCACTATTAAAATTCCCTAAGCCAAGATGAAGTTGTTCGACACCAGAAATATAAGAGGATAATCCTCTAGTAAACTGTTCCGTTCCATTTGAAAATGTTAAACTTGAATCTGCTAAAGAGTGTAGGTTAGTAGTTAATGTTTGACTTCCTGTCACTAACTGATTCGCTCCATCAGTTAATTTTTCACTACCAGAAGCTGCTTGACTCATACCATCCTTTAAATCGACCATTTTGTTGAATAAAGCTTTAGTATAGGTCTCGGTTACATTGGTTGAAACACTCTGCTTTAATTGTGTCATCGCAGAATCGCTCATCTTGCTGGCAATAAAGCTATGACCACTTGAAGTCTGATAATCGATTTGCATTTGCTCTGGATGATCCGTTAAAATAGAAGATGCTTTTTCAGATAAATCACTGGGTAAAGTCACTACCATATAGTAATCGCCATCTTCCAATCCCTTCTTTCCTTCATCTTCATCCACGAAATGAAAATCCAAGGTTTTATTTTCTTTTAAATTGGACACCATGTCTTTTCCTATTGCCATATTACTACCATTATAGGAAGCCTTTTTATCATTATTGACAACTGCCACAGGTAAGTCAGGCAATTGCCCATATGGATCCCACATTGATGACAAAAATATGATATTGTACAGAGCTGGAATAAGAGAAATACCTATCATGACAATAATAAAGGTTGGTTTTTTTAAAATTGCTTTCCATTCTTTAAACATAGTTTCTCCTTTTTTAAACATATTGTCTAAAATTTTGATATAATAGATTATACAATAAAAAATCTAAATTACAAGATAAAAAATCCATTTTTAGACATATAGTCTAATTTGTTTACAAGGAGGAAATATGCAAGAAAGTAACAAACGCTTAAAAACAAAGCGAACTATTGAAAATGCTATGGTACAACTACTGATAGAACAACCATTCGATCAAATTTCTACTGTCAAGTTAGCAGAAAAAGCCGGAATTAGTCGTTCCAGCTTCTATACTCACTATAAGGATAAGTATGATATGATTGAGCACTATCAAAGCAAGCTATTTCATACATTTGAATATATTTTTCAAAAACATGCTCATCACAAAAGAGATGCTATTTTAGAAGTATTTGAATATCTAGAGTCAGAACCACTTCTGGCCGCCCTTCTTTCTGAAAATGGGACTAAAGAAATCCAAAATTTCTTAAGAAATAAACTTCATATCATGCTCAGCACAGATTTACAAAAGCGATTTATGCAACTAAATCTCAATACCACTGAATTAGAATATAGTAGCATCTATCTAACTCATGCACTTTTTGGTGTCTGTCAAACTTGGATTGCACATGGAAAAAAAGAAAGTCCTCAAGAAATAACAGATTTCCTTATGAAGATGCTTGGTGATACAAATTGATACAAAAAAGGGAACAACACTATGTTCCCTTTTATCTATACTCCGCCAGTAGGACTCGAACCTACGACATCATGATTAACAGTCATGCGCTACTACCAACTGAGCTATGGCGGATAAAATAGTCCGTACGGGATTCGAACCCGTGTTACCGCCGTGAAAAGGCGGTGTCTTAACCCCTTGACCAACGGACCTTCTATCTGTAGCAGATATAACCATTATATCAATTTCTTGCTAATTGTCAATTACTTTTGAGATTTTTTCTCTAAAATATCTTTTAACTTTCTAATTTTTAACCTTGAAATAGGACAGCGATGATCTTCATAGAAAACAACTTCTAGATTCTTTCGGTCAATTTCTCTGATATTGCCTATATTTACCAAAAATAACTTATGAGGAGAATAAAATCTCTGAGTATGTTTGTCCTTTTCCTGAATATCTGTCATGGTACCGTAAAACTCTTTGGCAAAATTCTTACCAATAATGCGCAATTTATGAGAAACTCCTGTCGTTTCAATATACAGAATGTCATGGTAAGGAATTTTTAAATCATTTCCCTTGTAATTGTAGTCAAAATAATCTACCACATCTTCATTTTCAAGTAACATACTCTTCGTGTAGAAGATATTTTGCTCAATTCTCTTCTTAAATAACTCATCATTGATATCCTTATCAACAAAATCTAGGGCTGATACCTGGTATTTATAGGTTAGAGTCGCAAACTCTGATCGACTGGTGATAAAGACGATAATAGCGTAGGGATTGTGATGACGAATGAGCTGAGCAACTTCAAATCCCTTTTTCTCAATTCCATGAATATCGATATCTAGGAAATAAAGCTGGTTTACTTCGTCGTTTTCAATGTATTCTTCAAATTCACGAACTTTTCCCGTTGTCTTGTATGATATTGGAATATTCGATTCTTTCGAAATTTCATCCAATATTCTCTCTAGTCTCACTTGATGTTCAATAACATCTTCTAAAATTAAAACTTTCATTCAAATTCCCTCTTAAATCTAATAATTTGTCTAAATGTACTGCCTTCCATCTCTGTTTCTAAAATAATATTGTTGTACTTATCTAGTAGTTCTTTCACATTATTTAATCCTACTCCGCGATTTCTTCCCTTAGTAGAGAATCCTAAAGCAAATAGATCTCCTGAAGGAGTCATCGTCATTTTACATGAATTCTGAATCACAATCACTGTTTCAGTTTCCATCTTAATAACTGCTACTTCCATCTGCTTTTTATAACTATCAGCCGATCCTTCGACAGCATTGTTCAATAAAATACTCATAATACGAACTAAATCCAGAAGGTCTATTGGTAGTCTAGTAATTATATCTTTTACTTCCAGTGTAAAATCTACACCGTTATTTCGAGCATAGACAATGGACTGAGCAACCAAACTTCGTAAGGCTGAATCTTCTATATTGTTTAAATCAAAGTAAGTGTACTTATCTGAACGCAATTTGTGATTTGCTTTGACCAAAACTTCATTGTAAACTCTGTCAATTTCCTGTAAATCACCACTGTCAATTGCCATCTGCATGCTGACAAGCATTCCAGCATAGTCATGCCGAAAACCACGAATTTCATTATACAGACCGACAATTTCATCTGTATAATTCTGTAAATGTTTCTGTTCAAATTTTTTCTGCTTCAAAGCAATCTCTTTCTCCATTTGTTCTTTATGCGAATTCATTGCAAAGAAGGTCAAAAGTAAAGAGATAAAGACAATAGATGATAAAATACTTCCAAAACTATTCAAATGTTTAATCGTACTTACTATATCTGAAACGAAAGATACAATATGTAGCAATAGTAAGGCAAAAAATACTTTTTTCAAGAAAGGATAAAGGTAGTCCTTGTCAAAATAGGTTAATTCTAAGTGGAAATAATGAATGATTTTTGAGACAACAAAATAGGTCAACACCGTTACAACGGAAAAGAATGGGTAATAATATTGTAAAACAAAATTGTCTCCTGTTATAGAGGAGAAAGTTACGGACAGAAAGTTATGAGTACTCTCATATAAAAGAGACAGTAGTAAACTTAGGAATAGTCCCCTATTCTTCTCATACTGTTTAATCCATCTAAAATAGGAATATAATCCCAAAGGAAATAAAAATGTTACAATTCCTAACCCATCTAAAGATAGAAAATAGAAGGTAAGTTCAAGTACTGCTTCCACTAGTAATGTATAAGCACCAAAAACGTATAGTTCCTTTGCTTTTATTTGACCTTTACAAATTAAACGGTAACTGTGACTAATAATTAAAAAATGAACAATAACTGTCCCAAATCCAAGTAAATTCATTACTCTTTCTCCTTATTTCATTACTTTTTTCGTCGGAAAAGAAAATCAAGGAGGATGTCTGAAACCCTACTTTCCCCACCTTTAATCTTTTGCAAGTCTTTTTCCTTCAAGGCTACAAACTGTTCCAATTTAACTGTGTTTTTCATAATAAAATCTCCTCAATGTTTTTTTCTTGTAAACTAACTTACAAAAACTATTATACAAAATGGAATTTCGTTTTAGATAAAATTCTCTCAACTGTCATTTTTTTCTCCCCAAGTGTACTTTTTTAAGAAAAAAGCCGGGAAAATTCCCAGCTTTGCTACTATATTGATCCCAGCAGGATTCGAACCTGCGACCGTTCGCTTAGAAGGCGAATGCTCTATCCAGCTGAGCTATGAGACCTAACACAGCTATTCTACCAAAAATTCAATTGAAAGTCAATTTTCTATTTATGATAGGGCGAGCCCTGCTGTATTGTAAAAGCTCGATAGATTTGTTCAACAAGGACTAGTCTCATTAACTGATGGGGCAAGGTTAAACGACCAAAACTAACAGAGAGATTGGCTCTCTTTTTTACATCCTGTGCTAGTCCCAGACTCCCTCCAATAATAAATGTAAGAGTAGAAAATCCTTTTATAGAAGCTTCTTCTAATTGTTTACTAAATTCTTCTGAGGAGAAAGTTTTCCCTTCGATAGCCAACACAATCACGAAATCACGGTCACCAACTTTTGATAAAATTCTCTGACCTTCTATTTCTAAAATCTTTTGATTTTCTGATTCACTGGCCTTATCTGGTGTCTTTTCATCTGCTAGCTCAATCATTTCAAGTTTAGCAAATCGAGAAATTCGTTTTGAATACTCTGCGATGCCATCTTTTAAATACTTTTCTTTCAGTTTCCCAACTGTTATAACTTTAATTTTCATGACTCTATTCTAACATATTCTCTATTTTTTCACATCTTATTCACAAAACAAAAGGTTAAATTTCACCTAGAAAACCACAGATTTTTAAAAGTTATCCACAATCTGTGAAAAACTTTTGTTTTTAAGTTATAATTAAGCTAGTCAGTTTATACTTTCAGTAATTTCAAACAAATGGAGGCAAATATGAAACATTTAAAAACATTTTATAAAAAATGGTTTCAATTATTAGTCGTTATCGTCATTAGCTTTTTTAGTGGAGCCTTGGGTAGCTTTTCAATAAACCAACTAACTCAAAAAAGTACTGAAAGTACCTCTAACAACAATAGTACTATTACACAGACTGCCTATAAGAATGAAAATTCAACAACACAGGCTGTTAACAAAGTAAAAGATGCCGTTGTTTCTGTTATTACTTATTCAGCAAACAGACAAAATAGCGTATTTGGTAATGATGATACTGACACAGATTCTCAGCAAATCTCTAGTGAAGGATCTGGGGTTATTTATAAAAAGAATGATAAAGAAGCTTACATCGTCACCAACAATCACGTTATAAATGGTGCCAGCAAAGTAGATATTCGTTTGTCAGATGGAACTAAAGTACCTGGAGAAATCGTCGGAGCGGATACTTTCTCTGATATTGCTGTCGTCAAAATCTCTTCAGAAAAAGTGACAACAGTAGCTGAATTTGGTGATTCTAGCAAGTTAACCGTAGGAGAAACTGCCATTGCTATTGGTAGCCCATTGGGTTCTGAATATGCAAATACTGTCACTCAGGGTATTGTATCTAGTCTTAATCGAAATGTGTCCTTAAAATCTGAAGATGGACAAGCCATTTCTACAAAAGCTATCCAAACTGATACTGCTATTAACCCAGGTAACTCTGGTGGCCCACTTATCAATATTCAAGGACAGGTTATCGGAATTACCTCAAGTAAAATTGCCACAAATGGAGGAACATCTGTAGAAGGTCTTGGTTTTGCAATCCCTGCAAATGATGCTATCAATATTATTGAACAGTTAGAAAAGAACGGAAAAGTGACTCGTCCAGCTTTGGGCATCCAAATGGTCAATCTCTCAAATATTAATACAAGTGATATTAGAAGACTCAATATTCCAAGCAATGTAACATCTGGTGTAGTTGTTCGTTCTGTGCAAAGTAATATGCCTGCAAATGGTCACCTTGAAAAATACGATGTTATTACAAAAGTAGATGACAAGGAGATTGCTTCATCAACAGACTTACAAAGTGCTCTTTACAATCATTCTATCGGAGACACCATTAAGATAACTTACTATCGTAACGGTAAAGAAGAAACTACATCTATTAAACTTGACAAGAGTTCAGGTGATTTAGAATCTTAATTGACATCTATGTAAAGAAAGCTTTACATAAGAGAAAAGATATGTTAGTGTAGAATCATGGAAAAATTTGAAATGATTTCTATCACGGATATACAAAAAAATCCCTATCAACCTCGAAAAGAATTTGATGGAGAAAAACTACATGAACTAGCACAGTCTATCAAAGAAAATGGGGTCATTCAACCGATTATTGTTCGTCAATCTCCTGTTATTGGTTATGAAATCCTTGCAGGAGAGAGACGCTATCGGGCTTCACTTTTAGCTGGTCTAACGTCTATCCCAGCTGTTGTTAAACAGCTTTCAGATCAAGAGATGATGGTCCAGTCCATCATTGAAAATTTGCAAAGAGAAAATTTAAATCCAATAGAAGAAGCACGAGCCTATGAATCTCTTGTAGAGAAAGGATTTACCCATGCTGAAATTGCAGATAAAATGGGCAAGTCTCGTCCATATATCAGCAACTCTATTCGCTTGCTGTCCTTGCCAGAACAGATCCTCTCAGAAATAGAAAACGGCAAACTATCACAAGCCCATGCGCGTTCTCTAGTTGGGTTAAATAAGGAACAACAAGACTATTTCTTTCAACGAATCATAGAAGAAGACATTTCTGTAAGGAAGTTAGAAGCTCTTCTGACAGAGAAAAAACAAAAGAAACTGCAAAAAAATGATTATTTCATACAAAATGAAGAAGAACAGTTAAAAAAAATACTCGGATTAGATGTAGAAATCAAACTGTCTAAAAAAGATAGTGGAAAAATCATTATTGCTTTCTCAAACCAAGAAGAATACAGTAGAATTATCAACAGCCTGAAATAAGGCTGTTCTTTTATTTTTTTATCTCACAAGGTTATCCACTATTTTTTTCAAAAAAAAGCTTCATAAATCAATAGTTTCTGATTTTATCCCCAACCTGTGGATAAAACTTGATAACATTGTGGATTATTTTTCACAGCTTGTGGAAAATTCTTGCTATCTATGGTAAAATAAATCTAGCATTAAACTTTTAAATAGTAAAGGAGGAGAAAGGATTGAAAGAAAAACAATTTTGGAATCGTATATTAGAATTTGCACAAGAAAGACTAACTCGTTCCATGTATGATTTCTATGCTATTCAAGCTGAACTCATTAAGGTAGAAGAAAATGTTGCCACTATATTTTTACCACGATCTGAAATGGAAATGGTCTGGGAAAAACAACTAAAAGATATCATTGTAGTAGCTGGTTTTGAGATTTATGATGCTGAAATAACTCCCCACTATATTTTCACCAAGCCTCAAGATACGATTATCCCACAAGTTGAAGAAGCTCCAAATTCAACTCTCTATGACTATAGTCCAAAGTTAGCATCTATTCCTTATTCGGATACTGGATTAAAAGAAAAGTATACCTTTGATAATTTTATCCAAGGGGATGGAAATGTTTGGGCAGTATCAGCCGCCCTGGCTGTCTCTGAAGATTTGGCCTTGACCTATAATCCTCTTTTTATCTATGGAGGACCTGGGCTTGGTAAGACTCACTTACTCAATGCCATTGGGAATGAGATTTTGAAAAATATTCCTGATGCGCGTGTGAAGTACATTCCTGCTGAAAGCTTTATAAACGACTTTCTTGAACATCTGAGACTGGGTGAAATGGATAAGTTCAAAAAAACCTACCGTAGCCTCGATCTCTTGTTAATTGATGATATTCAATCGCTGAGTGGAAAAAAAGTTGCAACTCAGGAAGAATTTTTCAATACTTTCAATGTTCTCCATAACAATCAAAAACAAATTGTTCTGACTAGTGATCGTAGCCCTAAACACTTAGAGGGCCTTGAAGAAAGACTTGTCACGCGCTTTAGCTGGGGCTTGACGCAAAATATCACACCACCTGACTTTGAGACACGTATTGCCATTTTACAAAGCAAAACAGAGAATTTAGACTACCATTTCCAAAGTGATACCCTAGAATACCTAGCTGGTCAATTTGATTCAAACGTCCGAGAACTTGAAGGAGCAATCAACGACATCACTTTAATCGCCCGAGTGAAGAAGATTAAGGATATCACTATCGATATCGCTGCAGAGGCTATTAGGGCACGCAAACAAGATGTTAGCCAAATGCTCGTCATCCCAATTGATAAAATCCAAAATGAAGTTGGTAACTTTTATGGTGTCAGCGTCAAAGAAATGAAGGGAAGCAGACGCCTTCAAAATATTGTGTTAGCCCGTCAAGTAGCCATGTATTTATCTAGAGAACTAACAGATAATAGTCTTCCAAAAATTGGGAAGGAATTTGGTGGTAAAGATCACACAACAGTCATTCATGCCCATGCCAAAATTAAATCTTTGATTGATGAAGACGATAATTTACGTTTAGAAATTGAATCAATCAAAAAGAAAATCAAATAACTTGTGGATAACTTTTACTTTATTATCTTTTTTATCCACATTTTTTAAACAAGCCCAAAAACTTGATATGACTTGTTTAAAGTCTGTTTTCCACAGATTTCACAGACTCTATTATTACTATTATCCTTCTAATACTAAAAATAAATAAAGGAGAATCCATGATTCATTTTTCAATTAATAAAAATTTATTTCTACAAGCCTTAAATACTACTAAGAGAGCTATTAGCTCTAAAAATGCCATTCCTATTTTATCAACCGTCAAAATTGACGTAACCAATGAAGGTGTTACTTTAATTGGTTCAAATGGTCAAATTTCAATTGAAAATTTTATTTCTCAAAAAAATGAAGATGCTGGTTTGTTAATTACTTCTTTAGGTTCGATCCTTCTTGAAGCTTCTTTCTTCATCAATGTGGTATCTAGTCTACCTGATGTGACTCTTGATTTTAAAGAAATTGAACAAAACCAAATTGTTTTAACTAGTGGCAAATCAGAAATTACCCTAAAAGGAAAAGATAGCGAGCAATATCCACGAATCCAAGAAATTTCAGCAAGCACTCCTTTGGTTCTTGAAACAAAATTACTTAAGAAAATTATCAATGAAACAGCTTTTGCTGCAAGTACACAAGAAAGTCGTCCAATTTTAACAGGTGTTCATTTTGTATTGAGCCAACACAAAGAGTTAAAAACAGTTGCAACAGACTCTCATCGTCTAAGCCAGAAAAAATTGACTCTTGAAAAAAATAGTGATGATTTTGATGTCGTGATTCCTAGCCGTTCTCTACGCGAATTTTCAGCAGTATTTACAGACGATATTGAAACTGTAGAGATTTTCTTTGCCAACAATCAAATCCTCTTTAGAAGCGAAAATATTAGCTTCTATACTCGTTTGTTAGAAGGTAACTATCCTGATACAGATCGCTTGATTCCGACAGACTTTAACACTACTATTACTTTTGATGTGGTAAACTTACGTCAGTCAATGGAGCGTGCTCGCCTTTTATCAAGTGCGACTCAAAATGGTACTGTGAAGCTTGAAATTAAAGGTGGTATTGTTAGCGCCCATGTTCATTCTCCAGAAGTTGGTAAAGTAAACGAAGAAATCGATACTGATCAGGTGACTGGTGAAGATTTGACTATTAGTTTCAACCCAACTTACTTGATTGATTCTCTTAAGGCTTTAAATAGCGAAAAGGTGACCATTAGCTTTATCTCAGCTGTTCGTCCATTTACTCTTGTGCCAGCAGACACTGATGAAGACTTCATGCAGCTCATTACACCAGTTCGTACAAATTAAGTGAAAGAGGTTGAGCCTGGCTCGCCTCTTTTATGATATAATCTAAAAAGAGAAGGAGAGTAGTATGTATCAAGTTGGAAATTTTGTTGAAATGAAAAAACCACATGCTTGCACCATCAAGTCAACAGGTAAAAAGGCCAATCGTTGGGAAATTACACGTGTAGGAGCAGATATCAAAATTAAATGTAGCAATTGTGACCATGTTGTCATGATGGGGCGCTATGATTTTGATCGAAAAATGAATAAAATTATTGACTGAAACCCCTCAGTTAGAGGGTTAGCAAGTTTTCCCTTTTTGTGTTATAATATTAGGGATTGAAATGAAAACGGAGAATGAGAAAATATGGCTTTAACAGCAGGTATCGTTGGTTTGCCAAACGTTGGTAAATCAACACTATTTAATGCAATTACAAAAGCAGGAGCAGAGGCTGCAAACTATCCATTTGCGACGATTGATCCAAACGTTGGAATGGTTGAGGTTCCAGATGAACGCCTACAAAAATTGACTGAAATGATCACTCCTAAAAAGACAGTTCCAACAACATTTGAATTTACAGATATCGCAGGAATTGTAAAAGGAGCTTCAAAAGGAGAAGGGCTAGGGAATAAATTCTTGGCTAATATCCGTGAAGTAGACGCGATTGTTCACGTAGTTCGTGCTTTTGATGATGAAAATGTGATGCGCGAGCAAGGACGTGAAGATGCTTTTGTGGATCCACTTGCAGATATTGATACTATTAACCTGGAGTTGATTCTTGCTGACTTAGAATCAGTTAATAAGCGTTATGCGCGTGTAGAAAAGATGGCATGTACGCAAAAAGATAAAGAATCAGTAGCTGAGTTTAATGTTCTTCAAAAGATTAAACCAGTCCTAGAAGATGGAAAATCAGCTCGAACTATTGAATTTACAGATGAAGAACAAAAAGTTGTCAAAGGTCTCTTCCTTTTGACGACTAAACCAGTGCTCTATGTTGCCAATGTGGATGAGGATGTTGTTTCAGAACCTGACTCTATCGACTATGTTAAACAAATTCGTGAATTCGCAGCGACAGAAAATGCTGAAGTAGTCGTTATTTCTGCGCGTGCTGAGGAAGAAATTTCTGAGTTAGACGAAGAAGATAAGCAAGAGTTTCTTGAAGCACTTGGTTTGACAGAGTCAGGCGTTGACAAGTTGACTCGTGCAGCTTACCACTTACTTGGATTGGGAACTTACTTCACAGCTGGTGAAAAAGAAGTTCGCGCTTGGACCTTTAAACGTGGTATGAAGGCTCCTCAAGCAGCTGGTATTATCCACTCAGACTTTGAAAAAGGATTTATTCGTGCAGTAACTATGTCATATGAGGATCTAGTGAAATATGGATCTGAAAAGGCTGTAAAAGAAGCTGGGCGCTTGCGTGAAGAAGGAAAAGAATATATCGTTCAAGATGGCGATATCATGGAATTCCGCTTTAATGTCTAATAATATTTAACAAATAGTGTCAATTAGGTTGGAAAAAAATTCCAACCCTTTTGGCTTTTGAAAGGAAAAATAAATGACCAAATTACTTGTAGGATTAGGAAATCCAGGAGATAAATATTTTGAGACCAAACACAATGTTGGATTTATGTTGATTGACCAACTAGCGAAGAAACAGAATGTCACTTTTACACACGATAAGATATTTCAAGCTGACCTAGCATCCTTTTTCCTAAATGGAGAAAAAATTTATCTTGTCAAACCAACGACATTTATGAATGAAAGTGGAAAAGCGGTTCATGCTTTATTGACTTATTATGGTTTGGATATTGAAGATTTACTCATCATTTACGATGACCTTGACATGGAAGTTGGGAAAATTCGTTTAAGAGCAAAAGGTTCAGCAGGTGGTCATAATGGTATCAAGTCTATTATTCAACATATTGGAACCCAAACCTTTAATCGTGTTAAAATTGGAATCGGAAGACCTAAAAATGGCATGTCAGTTGTTCACCATGTTTTGAGTACTTTTGACAAGGATGATTATATTGGTATTTTACAGTCTATTGACAAAGTTGACGATTCTGTAAACTACTATTTACAAGAGAAAAACTTTGAAAAAACGATGCAGAGGTATAACGGATAAATGGTGACCTTATTAGATTTATTCTCAGAAAATGATCAGATAAAAAAATGGCATCAAAATCTGACAGATAAGAAAAGACAATTAATCTTAGGCTTGTCAACTTCTACAAAAACTTTAGCAATTGCTAGTAGTTTGAGACAGGAAGATAAGATTGTGTTATTGACGTCAACTTATGGAGAAGCCGAAGGACTTGTTAGTGATCTTATATCTATCTTGGGTGAGGAACTTGTCTATCCATTTTTGGTAGATGACTCCCCTATGGTCGAGTTTTTGATGTCTTCACAAGAAAAAATCATTTCACGGGTTGAAGCCTTGCGTTTTTTGACTGATTCATCTAAGAAAGGGATTTTAGTTTGTAATATCGCAGCAAGTCGATTGATTTTACCGTCTCCCAATATATTTAAAGATAGTATTGTAAAAATAACAGTTGGTGAAGAATATGACCAACACGCACTTATCCATCAGTTAAAAGAGATAGGCTATCGAAAAGTTACACAAGTACAAACTCAGGGAGAGTTTAGTATACGAGGAGATATTTTAGATATTTTTGAAATATCCCAGTTAGAACCTTGCCGAATTGAGTTTTTTGGTGATGAAATTGATGGTATTAGGTTATTTGAAGTCGAAACACAATTATCGAAAGAAAATCAGACAGAACTCACTATCTTTCCAGCTAGTGATATGCTTTTGAGAGAAAAGGATTATCAACGAGGACAGTCAGCTTTAGAAAAACAAATTTCAAAAACGTTATCACCGATTTTGAAATCCTATCTAGAAGAAATTCTTTCAAGTTTTCACCAAAAACAAATACATTCAGATTCACGGAAGTTTTTATCTTTGTGCTATGAAAAGACATGGACTGTCTTTGACTATATTGAAAAAGATACCCCAGTATTCTTTGATGATTATCAGAAATTGATGAATCAGTATGAAGTCTTTGAAAGGGAGTTAGCACAATACTTTACAGAAGAATTACAGAACAGTAAAGCATTTTCTGAGATGCAGTATTTTGCAGATACAGAGCAAATCTATAAAAAACAAAGACCAGTTACCTTTTTCTCTAATCTGCAAAAGGGGTTAGGCAATCTCAAGTTTGACCAAATTTATCAATTTAATCAATATCCTATGCAGGAGTTTTTCAATCAATTTTCTTTTCTAAAAGAAGAAATTGAGCGATACAAAAAAATGGATTATACTATTATCCTGCAGTCTAGCAATTCAATGGGAAGTAAAACATTGGAGGATGTTTTAGAGGAATACCAGATTAAATTGGATTCTAGAGATAAGTCAAGTGTTTGTAAAGAATCTGTAAACTTAATTGAGGGTAATCTCAGACATGGTTTTCATTTTGTAGATGAAAAGGTTTTATTGATAACTGAACATGAGATTTTTCAAAAGAAATTGAAACGTCGTTTTCGAAGACAACATGTTTCAAACGCAGAGAGATTAAAAGATTACAATGAACTTGAAAAAGGAGATTACGTTGTTCACCATATCCATGGAATTGGTCAATATCTAGGGATTGAAACAATTGAAATCAAAGGGATTCACCGTGATTATGTCAGTGTTCAATACCAAAACGGGGATCAAATCTCTATCCCAGTGGAACAGATTCATCTACTTTCCAAATACGTTTCAAGTGACGGTAAAGCTCCTAAACTCAATAAATTAAATGACGGTCATTTCAAAAAAGCCAAGCAAAAAGTTAAGAACCAGGTAGAGGATATAGCTGACGATTTAATCAAACTTTATTCTGAGCGCAGCCAGTTGAAGGGTTTTGCTTTCTCAGCTGATGATGAGGATCAACATGCTTTTGATGATGCCTTCCCTTATGTTGAAACGGATGATCAACTTCGTAGTGTTGAGGAAATCAAGAGAGATATGCAGGCTTCTCAACCAATGGATCGACTTTTAGTTGGGGATGTTGGTTTTGGAAAGACTGAAGTTGCTATGCGTGCAGCCTTTAAGGCAGTCAATGATCACAAACAGGTTGTCGTTCTAGTTCCGACGACGGTTTTAGCGCAACAGCACTATACGAATTTTAAGGAACGATTCCAAAATTTTGCAGTTAATATTGATGTGTTGAGTCGCTTTAGAAGTAAAAAAGAGCAGACTGAAACACTTGAAAAATTGAAAAAGGGTCAAGTTGATATTCTGATTGGAACACATCGTGTTTTGTCAAAAGATGTTGTGTTTGCTGATTTGGGCTTAATGATTATTGATGAGGAGCAGCGATTTGGTGTCAAGCATAAGGAAACCTTGAAAGAACTGAAAAAACAAGTAGATGTTCTGACCTTGACAGCAACGCCAATTCCTCGTACCCTTCACATGTCTATGCTGGGAATCAGAGATTTGTCTGTTATTGAAACTCCGCCGACTAATCGTTATCCTGTTCAGACCTATGTTTTGGAAAAGAATGATAGTGTGATTCGTGATGCTGTCTTACGTGAAATGGACCGTGGAGGTCAAGTTTACTATCTTTACAATAAAGTTGACACAATTGATCAGAAGGTTTCAGAATTACAGGAGTTGATTCCAGAGGCTTCAATTGGGTATGTTCATGGGCAAATGAGTGAGATTCAGTTAGAAAATACTCTACTAGATTTCATTGAAGGTCAGTATGATATCTTGGTGACAACTACCATTATTGAGACAGGGGTGGACATTCCAAATGCCAATACTTTATTTATTGAAAATGCGGACCATATGGGCTTGTCAACCTTGTATCAGTTAAGAGGAAGAGTTGGTCGTAGTAATCGTATTGCTTATGCTTATCTCATGTATCGTCCGGAAAAATCAATCAGTGAAGTATCTGAAAAGAGATTAGAAGCAATCAAAGGATTTACAGAATTGGGCTCCGGATTTAAGATTGCAATGCGAGATCTTTCGATTCGCGGAGCAGGAAATCTTTTAGGGAAATCCCAGTCTGGTTTCATTGATTCTGTTGGTTTTGAATTGTATTCGCAATTATTGGAGGAAGCTATTGCTAAACGACATGGTAATGGGAACACAAGAACCAAAGGGAATGCTGAGTTGATTTTACAAATTGATGCCTATCTTCCTGATACCTATATTTCTGATCAACGACATAAGATTGAAATTTACAAGAAAATTCGTCAAATTGACAACCGTGCCAACTATGAAGAGTTACAAGAAGAGTTGATGGACCGCTTTGGAGAGTACCCAGACGTGGTAGCCTATCTTTTAGAGATTGGTTTGGTTAAGTCTTATCTTGACAAGGTCTTTGTTCAACGTGTGGAAAGAAAAGATAATAAGATTACAGTACAATTTGAAAAAGTCACTCAGCGATTGTTTTTGGCTCAAGATTATTTTAAATCTTTATCTGCAACGAATTTAAAAGCAGCCATAACTGAGAATAAGGGATTAATGGAAGTTGTATTTGACATCCGAAACAAGAAGGACTATGAAATTTTAGAAGGTCTGCTCATTTTTGGAGAAAGTTTATTAGAGATAAAAGAATCAAAGGAAGCAATTTCCCTTTAACATTTTTCTTCTATAAAAGGGATAAAAATGGTACAATAATAATTTGAGGTAATAAAAATGAGATTAGACAAATATTTAAAAGTATCAAGAATTATCAAGCGTCGTACAGTCGCAAAAGAAGTAGCAGATAAAGGTAGAATCAAGGTAAATGGAATCTTGGCCAAAAGTTCAACGGATTTGAAAGTTAATGACCAAGTTGAAATTCGTTTTGGCAATAAGTTGCTACTTGTAAAAGTACTGGAGATGAAAGATAGTACAAAAAAAGAAGATGCAGCAGGCATGTATGAAATTATCAGCGAAACACGGGTAGAAGAAAATGTCTAAAAATATTGTACAATTGAATAATTCTTTTATTCAAAATGAACATCAACGTCGTCGCTATCTGATGAAAGAACGACAAAAACGTAATCGTTTCATGGGTTGGGTTCTTATTTTGATGATTTTATTGTTCATTTTACCAACTTATAATCTTGCTCAAAGTTATCACCAATTACTCCAAAGACGTCAACAGTTATCAGACTTGCAAACTCAGTATCAAAACTTGAGTGAGGAAAAGGAGAAAGAGACAGCTTTTGCTACAAAGTTGAAAGATGAAGATTACGCTGCTAAATACATGCGTGCAAAATATTATTATTCTAAGAATCGGGAAGCTGTTTATACGATTCCTGACTTGCTCCCAAGGTGATAAAATGGAAAATTTATTAGATGTAATAGAGCAATTTTTGAGTCTATCGGATGAAAAACTAGAAGAGTTGGCTGATAAAAATCAATTATTGCGTTTACAAGAAGAAAAGGAAAGGAAGAATGCGTAAGTTCTTAATTATTTTGTTGCTACCGAGTTTTTTGACTATTTCAAAAGTCGTTAGCACAGAAAAAGAAGTCGTCTATACTTCGAAAGAAATTTATTACCTTTCACAATCTGACTTTGGTATTTATTTTAGAGAAAAATTAAGTTCTCCCATGGTTTATGGAGAGGTTCCTGTTTATGCGAATGAAGATTTAGTAGTGGAATCTGGAAAATTGACTCCCCAAACAAGTTTTCAAATAACCGAGTGGAACTTAAATAAACAAGGAATTCCGGTATTTAAGCTATCAAATCATCAATTTATAGCTGCGGACAAACGATTTTTATATGATCAATCAGAGGTAACTCCAACAATAAAAAAAGTATGGTTAGAATCTGATTTTAAACTGTACAATAGTCCTTATGACTTAAAAGAAGTGAAATCATCCTTATCAGCTTATTCGCAAGTATCAATTGATAAGACCATGTTTGTAGAAGGAAGAGAATTTCTACATATTGATCAGGCTGGATGGGTAGCTAAAGAATCAACTTCTGAAGAAGATAATCGGATGAGTAAAGTCCAAGAAATGTTATCGGAAAAATATCAGAAGGATTCATTTTCTATTTATGTTAAGCAACTGACTACTGGAAAAGAAGCTGGTATCAATCAAGATGAAAAGATGTATGCGGCTAGTGTTTTGAAACTCCCTTATCTTTATTATACGCAAGAAAAAATAAATGAAGGTCTTTATCAGTTAGATACGACTGTAAAATACATATCTGCAGTCAATGATTTTCCAGGTTCCTATAAACCAGAAGGAAGTGGTAGTCTTCCTAAAAAAGAGGATAATAAAGAGTATTCTCTAAAAGATTTAATTACGAAAGTATCAAAAGAATCTGATAATGTAGCTCATAATCTATTGGGATATTACATTTCAAACCAATCTGATGCCACATTCAAATCCAAGATGTCTGCTATTATGGGAGATGATTGGGATTCAAAAGAAAAATTGATTTCTTCTAAGATGGCTGGGAAGGTTATGGAGGCAATTTATAATCAAAATGGATTTGTATTGGAGTCTTTGACTAAAACAGATTTTGATAATGAGAGAATTGCCAAAGGTGTTTCTGTTAAAGTAGCTCATAAAATTGGAGATGCGGATGAATTTAAGCATGATACAGGTGTTGTCTATGCAGATTCTCCATTTATTCTTTCTATTTTCACTAAAAATTCTGATTATGATACGATTTCTAAGATATCCAAAGATGTTTATGAGGTTCTAAAATGAGAGAACAAGATTTTTTAAATCATTTTCTTAATAAGGGATATTTCAAAAAACATGCTAAGGTCGTGCTAGCTCTTTCTGGTGGATTAGATTCTATGTTTCTATTTAAGCTATTATCTATGTATCAAAAAGAGTTAGAAATTGAATTGATTCTAGCTCATGTGAATCATAAGCAGAGAGTAGAATCAGATGGGGAAGAAAAGGAATTAAGGAAGTTGGCTGCTGAAGCAGAGCTTCCTATTTATATCAGCAATTTTTCAGGAGAATTTTCGGAAGCGCGTGCTCGAGATTTTCGTTATGAATTTTTTAAAAAGGTCATGAAAAAGACAGGTGCGACAGCTTTAGTCACTGCCCACCATGCTGATGATCAGGTGGAAACGATTTTGATGCGCTTGATTCGAGGCACTCGTTTGCGCTATCTATCAGGAATTAAGGAGAAGCAAGTAGTCGGAGAGATAGAAATCATTCGTCCCTTCTTGCATTTTCAAAAAAAAGACTTTCCACCAATTTTTCACTTTGAAGATATATCAAATCAGGAAAATCATTATTTGCGCAACCGTATTCGAAACTCTTACTTACCAGAATTGGAAAAAGAAAATCCTCGGTTTAGGGATGCAATATTGAGAATCGGCAATGAAATTTTAGATTATGACTTAGCCATAGCTGAATTATCAAATAATATTGATGTAGAAAATGTAGAGCAGCTATTTTCTTACTCTGAGTCTACACAAAGAGTTTTACTTCAAACTTATCTGAATCGTTTTCCAGATTTGAATCTTACAAAAGCTCAGTTTAAAGAAGTTAGACAAATTTTAAAAACTAAAAGCCAGTATCGTAATCCGCTTAAAAATGGTTATGAATTGATAAAAGAGTACCAACAGTTTCAGATTTGTAAAATCAGTCCTCAGGCTGATGAAAAGGAAGAGGAACTTGTGTTACACTATCAAAATCAAGTTACTTATCAAGGATATAAATTTTCCTTTGGAATTCCTTTAGAAGGTGATTCAATTCAACAAATACCTGTTTCACGAGAAACATCAATACTCATTCGCCCTAGAAAAACAGGAGATGTTTTGATTCTAAATGGGCATAGAAAAAAACTCAGACGTCTATTTATTGATTTGAAAATCCCTATGGAAAAGCGAAAATCAGCTCTGATTATTGAGCAATTTGGTGAAATTGTCTCAATTTTGGGAATTGCGACCAGTAATTTGAGTAAAAACACGAAAAATGATATAATGAACACTGTACTTTATATAGAAAAAATAGATAGGTAAAAAAATGTTAGAAAACGATATTAAAAAAATCCTCGTTTCACACGATGAAATTACAGAAGCTGCTAAAAAATTAGGTGCTCAACTCACTAAAGACTATGCAGGAAAAAATCCAATTTTAGTTGGGATTTTAAAAGGATCTATTCCTTTTATGGCTGAATTGGTTAAACATATTGATACACATATTGAAATGGACTTTATGATGGTTTCTAGCTATCATGGTGGAACAGCAAGTAGTGGTGTCATTAATATCAAGCAAGATGTGACTCAAGATATCAAAGGAAGACATGTTCTATTTGTAGAGGATATCATTGATACAGGACAAACTTTGAAGAATTTGCGAGATATGTTTATTGAAAGAGAAGCTGCTTCTGTTAACATTGCAACCTTGTTGGATAAACCAGAGGGGCGTGTTGTAGAAATTGAGGCAGACTATACCTGCTTTACTATTCCAAATGAGTTTGTAGTAGGTTATGGCTTAGACTACAAAGAAAATTATCGTAACCTTCCTTATGTTGGAGTATTGAAAGAAGAAGTGTATTCAAATTAGAAAGAACAATTTTTAATGAAAAAACAAAATAATGGTTTAATTAAAAATCCTTTTCTATGGTTATTACTTATTTTTTTCCTAGTTACAGGTTATCAGTATTTTAGTACCGGTAGTGTTACAGGGAAAAGTGAGCAAATTAATTATACAGAATTGGTAAAAGAAATTACCGATGACAATGTAAAAGAATTGACTTACCAACCAAATGGCAGTGTTATCGAAGTTTCAGGTGTTTATAAAAATCCTAAAACAAGTAAAGAAGAAACAGGCATTCAGTTCTTTTCTCCTTCTGCTACAACAGTAGAGAAATTTTCAAGCATCATTCTTCCTTCAGATACGACAGTATCTGAATTGCAAAAACTTGCTTCTGATCATAAGGCGGAAGTAACTGTTAAGCATGAAAGTTCAAGTGGTATGTGGATTAATATTCTTGTATCCATTGTGCCATTCGGTATCCTCTTCTTCTTCCTATTCTCTATGATGGGAAATATGGGAGGAAATAATAGCCGTAACCCAATGAGTTTTGGACGTAGTAAGGCTAAAGCTGCAAATAAAGAAGATATTAAAGTAAGATTTTCAGATGTTGCTGGAGCTGAGGAAGAAAAACAAGAACTAGTTGAAGTTGTTGAATTCTTAAAAGATCCAAAACGATTTACAAAACTTGGAGCTCGTATTCCAGCAGGTGTCCTTCTGGAGGGACCTCCGGGAACAGGTAAGACTTTGCTTGCTAAAGCAGTTGCCGGAGAAGCAGGTGTTCCATTCTTTAGTATCTCAGGTTCTGATTTTGTAGAAATGTTTGTCGGAGTTGGAGCTAGTCGTGTTCGTTCTCTTTTTGAAGATGCAAAAAAAGCAGCACCAGCTATCATCTTTATCGATGAAATTGATGCTGTTGGACGTCAACGTGGAGTTGGTCTTGGCGGAGGAAATGATGAACGTGAACAAACCTTGAACCAACTCTTGATTGAGATGGATGGTTTTGAGGGTAATGAAGGAATTATCGTTATTGCTGCGACAAACCGTTCAGATGTACTTGACCCTGCCCTTCTGCGTCCAGGACGTTTTGATAGAAAAGTATTGGTTGGCCGTCCTGATGTTAAGGGGCGCGAAGCAATTTTGAAAGTTCATGCTAAGAATAAGCCTTTAGCAGAAGATGTTGATTTGAAATTAGTGGCTCAACAAACTCCTGGCTTTGTTGGTGCTGATTTAGAGAATGTCTTGAATGAAGCAGCTTTAGTTGCTGCTCGTCGCAATAAATCAATCATCGATGCCTCAGATATTGATGAAGCAGAAGATAGAGTTATTGCTGGACCTTCTAAGAAAGATAAGACAGTTTCACAAAAAGAACGTGAATTGGTTGCCTATCATGAGGCAGGACATACCATTGTTGGTCTAGTCTTGTCGAATGCCCGTGTTGTTCATAAAGTTACTATCGTACCACGCGGCCGTGCAGGCGGTTATATGATTGCACTTCCTAAGGAAGACCAAATGCTTCTATCTAAAGAAGATATGAAAGAGCAATTGGCTGGCTTAATGGGTGGACGTGTAGCTGAAGAAATTATCTTTAATGTTCAAACTACAGGAGCTTCGAACGACTTTGAACAAGCGACACAAATGGCGCGTGCAATGGTTACAGAGTACGGTATGAGTGAAAAACTTGGCCCAGTACAATATGAAGGAAACCATGCTATGTTTGGTGCACAGAGTCCTCAAAAATCAATCTCAGAGCAAACAGCTTATGAAATTGATGAAGAGGTTCGTTCATTATTGAATGAAGCACGAAATAAAGCTGCTGAAATTATTCAGTCAAATCGTGAAACTCACAAGTTGATTGCAGAAGCATTATTGAAATACGAAACATTGGATAGTACACAAATTAAAGCTCTTTACGAAACAGGAAAGATGCCTGAAACCGTAGAAGAGGAATCTCATGCATTATCTTATGATGAAGTAAAGTCAAAAATGAATGATGAAATATAACCCTGAGAGAGGCGTGACCTCTCTTTTTTGTGCAGTTGAGACGGTAAAGGAGACAGAATAGGCGAAATGGTCCCAATTAAGTTCTTGATTTGTTAGACTGTATCTAGAAAGGGGAACGTTATGTTTAAAGAATTATATGAAGAAGTCCAGGGGATTGTATATAAGTGTAGAAATGAATATCATCTCCATTTATGGGAGCTATCAGATTGGGACCAAGAGGGAATGATTTGCTTACATGAATTGATTAGTAGAGAAGAAGGAATAGTAGAAGATATCCCACGCTTACGTAAATACTTCAAAACTAAATTCCGTAATCGGATCCTAGACTATATCCGTAAGCAGGAAAGCCAGAAGCGTAGATATGATAAAGAACCCTATGAAGAAGTAGGTGAGATTAGTCATCGTATCAGTGAGGGAGGTATGTGGCTAGATGAGTATTATCTCTTTCATGAGACACTAAGAGATTATAGAAACAAACAAAGTAAAGACAAACAAGAAGAGTTAGAACGCGTCTTAAGACATGAACGCTTCCGAGGGCGTCAAAGAGTATTGAGAGACTTACGTATTGTGTTTAAGGAGTTTGATATCCGTACTCATTAGGGAGTCATACAAAAAAACATAAAAAGTTTAAAAAAGTTGTTGACAAGTCAGAAAAAGTCTGTATAATAGTAAGAGTTAAAAATAACAACTCTGGTCCGTTGGTCAAGGGGTTAAGACACCGCCTTTTCACGGCGG
>NZ_JASOOK010000071.1:0-549 GCF_030217725.1 Streptococcus sp. UMB1203
GCTGAAAGCATCTAAGTGTGAAACCCACCTCAAGATGAGATTTCCCATGATTTTATATCAGTAAGAGCCCTGAGAGAAGATCAGGTAGATAGGTTAGAAGTGGAAGTGTGGCGACACATGTAGCGGACTAATACTAATAGCTCGAGGACTTATCCAAAGTAACTGAGAATATGAAAGCGAAGGTTTTCTTGATTTGAATAGATATTCAATTTTGAGTAAGTATTACTCAGAGTTAAGTGACGATAGCCTAGGAGATACACCTGTACCCATGCCGAACACAGAAGTTAAGCCCTAGAACGCCGGAAGTAGTTGGGGGTTGCCCCCTGTGAGATATGGAAGTCGCTTAGCTTTAATCCGCCATAGCTCAGTTGGTAGTAGCGCATGACTGTTAATCATGATGTCGTAGGTTCGAGTCCTACTGGCGGAGTAGTTAAGAAAAAAGAGGTTTAGGCCTCTTTTTTTGTAATTAATAATGGCTCTTTGTCAACTGTAGTGGGTTGAATAAAAGCTAAAACCGAGAAAGGACAAATTTCGTCCTTTCTTTTTTGA
>NZ_JASOOK010000072.1:0-493 GCF_030217725.1 Streptococcus sp. UMB1203
CCGTCAGACACTGTCTCCGATAGGGATCACCTATCCGGGTTAGAGTGGCCATAACACAAGGGTAGTATCCCAACAACGTCTCCTTCGAAACTGGCGTCCCGATCTCATAGACTCCTACCTATCCTGTACATGTGGTACAGACACTCAATATCAAACTGCAGTAAAGCTCCATGGGGTCTTTCCGTCCTGTCGCGGGTAACCTGCATCTTCACAGGTACTAAAATTTCACCGAGTCTCTCGTTGAGACAGTGCCCAAATCATTACGCCTTTCGTGCGGGTCGGAACTTACCCGACAAGGAATTTCGCTACCTTAGGACCGTTATAGTTACGGCCGCCGTTTACTGGGGCTTCAATTCATACCTTCGCTTACGCTAAGCACTCCTCTTAACCTTCCAGCACCGGGCAGGCGTCACCCCCTATACATCATCTTACGATTTAGCAGAGAGCTGTGTTTTTGATAAACAGTTGCTTGGGCCTATTCACTGCGGCTGAC
>NZ_JASOOK010000073.1:0-441 GCF_030217725.1 Streptococcus sp. UMB1203
ACTAGGCGATAGGTCGAGTCGACAAGTCTATTACTCGACCTTTTCTGTTACTCTTTTGTCAAAAGAGTAACGTTTATGCTGTTTTGACAAACCTAGCGGTTCGTCAAAACGCAAACGCTCCTCCGAGGGACTCTTGCAGAGAGCAAATTCGTGCGAATGAACGCACGAAAAAATCCGACCTCACGGATCGGATTTTATTTATCTTCACTCAAAATTTCCCCAGTCTCAAAATCATAATTTTTCGGCTTATGACGGTTCGAACGAAGATATGCCACCAAAAAAATTGTCTGACTTCTAACCGTCGGAAACCAGTCATCAAATTTTTCTGTCACAGCATAATCAACCAAATCAGCATATTCAGAACAATTTGTCTCGGAAATCCACGCTACAATCTCCTGCAAAATAACGTCAGTATCTACGCCAATATCCGTCAAATATTGC
>NZ_JASOOK010000074.1:0-413 GCF_030217725.1 Streptococcus sp. UMB1203
GGCGCTGGTGTTGCTGGAGTCTCTGCTTTCGGCGCTGGTGTCGATGGAGTCTCTTCTTTTGGAGCTGGTGTCGATGGCTCTTCCACTTTTGGCGCTGGTGTCGATGGAGTCTCTTCTTTTGGAGCTGGTGTCACTGGCTCTTCCGCTTTTGGCGCTGGTGTCGATGGAGTCTCTTCTTTTGGAGCTGGTGTCACTGGCTCTTCCGCTTTCGGTGCCGGTGTCGATGGCTTCTCTTCTTCCGGTGCCGGTGTCACTGGCTCTTCCGCTTTTGGCGCTGGTGTTGCTGGAGTCTCTTCTTTCGGTGCCGGTGTCACTGGCTCTTCCGCTTTTGGCGCTGGTGTCACTGGCTCTTCCGCTTTTGGCGCTGGTGTTGCTGGAGTCTCTTCTTTCGGTGCTGGTGTCGATGGCTCTTC
>NZ_JASOOK010000075.1:0-389 GCF_030217725.1 Streptococcus sp. UMB1203
CTATACATCATCTTACGATTTAGCAGAGAGCTGTGTTTTTGATAAACAGTTGCTTGGGCCTATTCACTGCGGCTGACGTAAAGTCAGCACCCCTTCTCCCGAAGTTACGGGGTCATTTTGCCGAGTTCCTTAACGAGAGTTCTCTCGCTCACCTGAGGCTACTCGCCTCGACTACCTGTGTCGGTTTGCGGTACGGGTAGAGTATGTTTAAACGCTAGAAGCTTTTCTTGGCAGTGTGACGTCACTAACTTCGCTACTAAACTTCGCTCCCCATCACAGCTCAATGTTACAGATATAAGCATTTGACTCATATCACACCTCACTGCTTAGACAGACACTTCCAATCGTCTGCTTTAGTTAGCCTACTGCGTCCCTCCATCACTACATAC
>NZ_JASOOK010000076.1:0-371 GCF_030217725.1 Streptococcus sp. UMB1203
ATCGAAGACAAAGTTAAAGCAGTGAATCCAGGTGCGACTGTAGTAGTAGACGATAAAGGAAACGCTACAGTGACAACACCATCAGGAAACACAGCCGTTATTCCAGCAGCAGACTTAACTAAGACAGCAGACGATATCTTTAAACAACGTCCATATGTACCATCAAATGGTGGAGGCAATAACAGTGGTAACGGAAACGGAACTTCTGGCAATAACGGAGCTACTAACACTGATGCAAAAGTGGATAAAGCGAAGTTAGAAGGTGCTATTCGTCAATTAGATGAATTAATCATTAAAGAATCAGCTAAGCTTGATGCAGAAACTGCAAAAGAAGCGAATGACTTATTAGCAGATGCTAAGAAAGTATTTGC
>NZ_JASOOK010000077.1:0-339 GCF_030217725.1 Streptococcus sp. UMB1203
ATTTAAACTCATTATTTTTCGACTTGGGTTCAGGGATTTCCCTAACATGATTTCATTTTACCCGTTCCTTATTTTCTTTCTCAAATTTATTATTTCAAATTATTTCGATAAACATATTTAATTTGTTCAAAATATTGATTCATATCTAATTCATGAGAAAAAAATTTCTCGTCTTCTTTTCCTTGAAAAAATTCTTCACGATAAGTTTTTCTATCAAGATTTTTTTCCAATCTTGTAAATATTTTTTGTAAGACCGGCAAAAAAACATCGACAATTTTTTTATTCTTGTTGAAATAGTTCTTCAAAAATATTCGCCTACATTTTTTTGATATTGCTTTC
>NZ_JASOOK010000078.1:0-318 GCF_030217725.1 Streptococcus sp. UMB1203
TCCGAGTGGTTTGGATGCTAAGACTTGCTTGAGCGATCATGCTATTAAATTTATTAAAAATGTTGGTTTTTCAGAGTTTGAGACGAATCTTGGAGCTTATCTTTTGATTGCAGACACAGGGATTTATGGACATACACGAGAAGCGATTCAAAAGGTGGAAAGTATTGGAAGAAGGGCTTTGCCACATTTGCATCAGCTTGGAAAATTAACCAATGAAGTTGAAGAAGCTTTGAAAGTAAAAGATTTAGAGAGAATCGGGATAGCCATGTCAGAAGCTCACCTCAGCTTAAAAAATCTAGACGTGAGTTGCCCTGAAGC
>NZ_JASOOK010000079.1:0-288 GCF_030217725.1 Streptococcus sp. UMB1203
GATGATTCAACGCTATCTTGTCATCGTACACTTTTGTAACATCCTTAAATTCAATCATAAATTCTCCTATCTATTGAATGTTTTCAGCATGATAGAAATAAAAGTAAAAATTCTTTCTCTTTATTCAAACATATATATTCATTAACAATTTATTATTAGTTTTCCAAAAAAACAAAATAATGCCTCTTTAACTAGTATCTGCCAACTCCAAAATTTTCTGAAAGGTTTTCCCATTGCGAATAGTCAAAGACTTGTAAAAGCTAGATTTGAGTAGCTTCTTGTGGTAGT
>NZ_JASOOK010000007.1:0-66593 GCF_030217725.1 Streptococcus sp. UMB1203
ATCAAAAAAGAAAGGACGAAATTTGTCCTTTCTCGGTTTTAGCTTTTATTCAACCCACTACAGTTGACAAAGAGCCATAGTTGTTAGTTAGAAGGTATCTTTTACATTCTTCTATGTTATCTATTTCTAAACCTCTAGACTGGAGAAGTTTTATTTGTTCATCTAATGTTTGAAATGGTTTCATATATGTTCCTTATATACAAAAACACCACCTAGTAGAACTAGGCGGTGTTTCGCGTACTCTGTTCCCTTGGGAGCAGAAACTCTTCTCATTGCCTAATAATACTGTAATTTTTAGTTTTTGTCAATATTTTTAGTTTGTTTTTTAAAAATTTTTGAGTATCGAAAAAACTCAACGCTGGGAAAGTTGCTTTTATTGCATTGTCAGACAAGTCAGCAGCAGCAGGCTTGTCTTTTTCTATCTGTCAATTTTGCCGTTTTTTGTGCTTTAGTCAGTAAAATCGGCTTTCTATTCTTCAATTTCCCCTGTTTTTGCACAATAGACCTTAGAAATAGGGGTTCTATTGGCGAATATGGGGGAGTTTTTAATTTACGATGATTTCGCCAACAGGGATAAAATCTTTTTGTTTTGAAGATTTTGCGATTAAGTCGTATTGATCAGCAGATTTTTCATACCCAAGGGAAAGAGTAGTATTGTCGTCTGGTAATTTTTTAGCAAACTCAGATATAGACATCCGAAATACAGTAATTGCATTTTGCTGATTAGTTGTAGCAGAATTTGAATTGATTGCGTCCATAGTCTCTTTTGCGCTATCTTTAGCCGTTCCAGTTAGCAAAATCATGATTGTATCATGCGGTTCGGATGAATCTGAATCGAGTACGTTATTTTGAATTTTAACTCTTATTGCGCCAGTTGATTCAGGATCTAATTTTGATTTGATTTCAGAAATTAGATCATCGTATTTACTGTTATCTACTTTGTCTTTTGTGTTTGTTGAAGTAGTATTTTTTTGCTCCGTTTTTGGTTGCTCCGAGCTATCTTTGGTAGTTGATTGATTGTTAGAGCAAGCTACTAGAATGGTAGCAGAGAGTAAAATAGCTGATGTGCTTAGTAATTTTTTCATAAGTAGCCTCCTATATGCTGATGTTTTCTAATAAAAGATGGGGAATTTTTATAGAATTTTCTCAAAAACCATTGTGGCTTGGATACGGTCACCACCGCCTAATCCTTTGCTTCCACCATTGGCAGTAGTGATAGTATGTAGGCGATAACCTTTTGAAGCTTGTTTATTGATAACATCTTCTAATTCTGTAAGGTTTCCTGATCCAGTGCCGAAAAACTTTTCTTTCAAAGTTACCTGAAGGACAACGTAGTGTAGTCCATTTACTCCAGATGCGGTAGAAAAGCTACCTTCTTGTTTTACAGTGTCAAAAAATCCCATGTGAGTTACTCCTTATTAGTTTTTGATCAGATAATTCTAAGTAAATTCTAAATTATTTTTTATCAGTATACTCTTTTATTATGCCTATATCTTTATTTTTTTCGTATAGACTATTTACTAGTTGCATAACGATTTTTTTATCAGATGTTGACAGGGTTAGAAAAGAACCGAAAAAATCTTTAAAAAGTATTGGCAATTGTCCAAGAGCTATATAGATTCTTGAAATATTATCAGAAAGAGTCCCATCGATTTCTTCATAATCATCTTCGGGTTGAGTTTTTTCCCACTCTTCAAGAATAAGATCCTTAATATTTTGTTCGATTATGGGAATGCTTTCAGCTTGTACAAAAAGAGATAAATCCAGCTTACCGTTTTTTCGATTAGTTTCATCATATTCTGAAATTATATTTTTAAAATCTGGGTTGGTGAGTAATAATTTTGCCATATTTCTATAGCTATCAAATGCATCATTTTGAATAGTTTTATAATCTTCATATCCCAATAGATACCCAACACTCACCCCGAAAATATCTGCTAATTGCTGGGCTTTTTCTGATTTTATTTGGTGTTCGCCTTTTTCCCAGTTTAAAATTGTTAGTTTAGATACTCCAATTTCTTTAGCAAGTTCCTGTTGTGTCAGTTTTTTCTCTTGCCTTAATTCTTTCAATCTACTCATTTTTACACTACCTTTCCTCTTTATTCTACCACTATTTTGAAGATAAGTATAGAAAAATTATAATTTAATTTAATTTTTCCTCTTGACAAGTAAAGAAAGTTATACTAGAATGTAACCATAGCAAGAAGGAGTATAGAAAACTATACCTTGTGATTTAACCAGATAAACTTCATCTACCAACTACTTTTCGCATCTGGTTCGAAAATTTTAAAAAAGGAGGTGTTTAAATGCTTATAACTGAGAGCATGGCAGAACAGGTAAGAGTTAAGCGAGCAGTTAATCGTATTACTATGAAGGAACTAGCACAAAAACTAGGTACAACATACTCTACCTTACGTCAAGTGGAACAGGGCGATTATGACGCCCCGAGACGAATCTATCAATCAGTTAGTGAATGGCTTGCTGAAGATTACTAGAAAGGAGCGAACTAATCGCAATACTACTCTACATTTACAGATTTCTCATATGGTGCTTTACCACTGGGGAATTGATAAACGGATCTAGCTAACTATTTGCTAGAGTGGTTTGCTTGCTACCTATAGCAGTATCAAGGGTTTGTAGGGGTTCATATTCTCCGATTTTACCCTACTTTAATGCCTTACCTTGGTACTGTTTTAGGTGGCAAGCACGAGCAACAAGAAGAAAGGAGTGAACCAATGGAATTGGTTTATATGGACGGCAAGAAAGAGCCGTATACTACGAGCGAAATCATCGCCGAATGTGCTGAAGTACAGCACCATACTATTACACGCTTAGTCAGAGACAATAAAGCTGATTTTGAAGCGTTGGGAATACTTGGATTTAAAATCCATAAATTAGATAAGAGAGGGCAACCGAAAAAAATCTATCTTCTGAATGAGCAACAGGCAACCTTGCTGATCACTTATCTAAAGAATACCGAACCAGTACGGCAATTTAAAATGAACCTAGTCAAAGCATTCTTTGAAATGCGTGATGAACTTTCTAAACGCTATCTTCAACGGGAACTGGAAAAGCCAAAGCGCAAGACCTTAACCGAAGCTATCAAATCATGGGAGAAAGCGCCCAAGCATGCCTATAGTACACTTACAAACTTACTGCTAAAGGGAGCTACAGGGAAAAACAAGTCTCAACTCATGCAAGAGCGAGAAAGTGGAAACGGTATTGACAGTTTAACCAGTGATGAACTTACAAACTATCAGCGCTTGGAAGATATGGCAATAGCGATGATTAACTTGAATAGGGGGTATTCAGAAATTAAAGAACTAATTTTTAAAGTATAGGAGTATAGAAAATGGAAAATGAATTTAAGACAGTTACAAATGCCAAAGGGTTAGAAATTCCTAAGTTTTCCAAGGATTTTAAAAAGCTAGTTGAGAAAGACAGACAACTAGCCGAATATCTTTGTATGAACTATGAGAACTTGGACAGTGAAGACCTAGGCGCATTTCTTGAAACGGTGGAGCAGGGATTCAGCTGGATTCTAGATCTTATCGATAGTAAAGACTTGCTTTATAAACCACAGTCAGGTAGTAATCATGCAAAAAGAAAATAAAAAAAATCACTTGCTCAAATTTTGGCCAAGGCGAGCAAGCGACACAATTCAGAGTATAGAAATTTTTTCTATGCTCTGATTATAGCAAAAAATATCTATTCTATCAAATATCTAAAGAAAAACCGAAGAGCAGGCAAGCAATTAGAAAAGGTTTTGAAAATCAAGTGCTGACAGGGTGATTCTAAGACCTTGTTTAGCTGAGAGATGGGTAATTACTCACGAAACACCGCTATAAGCGTTCGCCAACTTGGGGCAATCGCCCAGCGTTTGGAGTGGTGAAGCATACCATATAGAAAACAGGCAAGAAAAAGGACAAGGAAAGGCTAATGGAGAAAAATATGACTCTAAATCTAGATAACATGACACAATCAGAATTTGACAACCGAATTACTGAAATCAAGGATAGAAATCCGAACCTCTTTCAGTTCATCATTGACTTTTTAGATGATAAAGTAACTCCAGAAGAGGTGTACGACTTTCTGAAGATGGAGCGAAGCTATCAAGTAAATTATATCAAGAATTACCAAGCGAGGGCATAGCATGAATGAACTAGATTTGACCAATACACAATCGATTATCTTTGTGGTGGTAATGATTGGCCTACTGCTTTATTTAAACTACCAAGACCGCAAAAAAAGCGCCCAAATCGAGCGAGAGAGTATACAGACGATAGAAACGACTAGCGAGAATTTAAGCCCTGATTATGGGCGATATATTCAGCTTGCAGGGGTTAAGCCATGGGGGTACTAAGATGTTTGAAAAAATGATTGAAGATTTAAAATCTAAGATTTTGGAAGCAGTGGAACGGTATTTAAAAAATCATGAGAAAGTACCTCAAAAAAGATTAGATTTAATCAGCAAGGTGGAACTAAAGGAAGAACTAGGCATAGGAGATAAAACCTTGACAAAATGGGAAGGTGCAGGATTACCACAGTATATACCGCCTATTGAAGATACTAGAAAAGCGTATTATAAAATCTCAGATGTTTTAAAGTTTTTGGGGGTAGATGATGGCAAAGACTAAAATATATTTTTGGTTAAAAGTTGATAAGAAGTTTTTTGATAACCTTTTTATTAAGCGACTTAAAAATATGCCTGGTGGCTACACTATGACAGTGATTTATATCCGCCTTATGTTGGAAAGTTTAGAAGATGACTGCATTTTGTACTATGAAGGATATTTTGATAGTTTGGTACAGAAATTAGCTTTAAAACTGGATGTTTCTGAAGATGATATAAATATGACAGTTGCATATTTTACCAAATGCGGACTGATTCAGATTGATGATGATGGCCATGCTACATTATCACAAGCAAAAGCCATGGTTGAGAGTGAAACAAACTGGGCAAAATACAAGCGAGACCAAAGAAAAAATAGTCAAGATATACCAAAATTGGAGAATGTCCAAAGTAAAGAGACTTTTTCCAACTCATGTCCAACAGAGATAGAGATAGATAAAGAGTCAGATAAAGAGTTATATAAAGAATATATATTGTCAGGTAAACCTGACTTTACTTTCCCAAATTGGTTAACTCCGAGAATGATCGAGGAAATAACTAAAGGACATCCTGAGAAGTATTTAATAAGAATCCCTCTAGCTTATCTGAATCATACAGTAGGGAAAAATTATAAATATTTGGACAAAAACTTGAAGCCGATAATGGCACGATTCAAAGAAGGCTATACACTTGAAGATTTTAAACAGGTGATAGATATTAAAACGGCAGAATGGAAGGATAGTCCTGAATTTTCTAAATATCTGAGACCAGAAACACTTTTCGGATCTAAGTTTGACGGTTATTTGAATCAAAAGCCTAAAACCATAAAAGGGAAGTCTGAAGACAACTTTCCAGATCTACCATTTTAGGAGTTATAAAGATGAAGGAACAATTTAAAGAATTTAATAACAGAAAAATATCGGATAAAGTTTGCGATATTCACCAGGTAAATTATTGGGAAATTTCTGTACCAGTGTTAGGGGGTTCAGAAAGAAAAGTACAAGCATTTTGTCCGGAGTGCGTGAAGGGAGAGATTAAACAGAAAGAGAAAGACCTATTGCAGCAGTTCGAGGACAGGCAAGCTTACTTTAAAACTTATGATGTCTTAATGCGTGATAGTACGATTCCTAACGAGTTGAAGGGGGCAACGTTTGATAATTTCTTTGTTAAGACGACAGAGGAGCGTCAGATGTTAGAGTTTGTAAAGGGGCAAGCCCAGAAGTACCTTGCAGGTATGACAGGAAATACTTTAATCAGCGGTAGCACAGGAATAGGAAAAAGTCATTTATCTCTTGCCCTGGCCAAAGAAATCAATGAGAGCTTCAGAGAGAAGAACGAGCCTAAGAGTGTCTTATTTGTCAGCTTAACCGAGATTATCAAGCAGATAAAAGAAGGCTGGGCTTATGGAAGAAATGCAAACTTAACAGAGTATGAGGCGGTTAAAAAGCTTGTTGATGTTGATTTTCTAATCATCGATGACCTGGGGGCAAAAAATGGGACGGTAACACCTAAGAGCGATTGGGAACAGGATTTCTTGTTTGATATTATCAATAATCGAGAAACTACGATTTTCAACACGAACCTAGATAGTAGTGAACTGCGGACTGTATACAATGCTAGAAATTCAAGTAGAATTTTGAAAGGTTTAGAAGGGAACACTTTCAAGGCTTTTACGATCAAAGATAAGAGATACACTATAAACACAGTGAGGGGAGAATATCAATGAATGATGATAAAATGCGATTTGCAACAGAAAAAGGCTTTGTTGTCTATGAAAAATGTGGTATAATAGAGATAGAAAAAGTTCCAAGATTTGGAGAGATAACTTTATTCTATTCAGATGGGAAGTTTACCCATCTAGTCAAAAAAGAAACTAAAAAATAAGTCTATTGAGAACAACTCAGGGACATACCGTAAGCATATAATGCTAGTGGTATGTCCCTTTTTGTTTGCATAGAAAGGGGGTGAGAGCAATGTCAGGAGATACTTCTTTAGGGTATGTAGTAGCCAATAAATTTTCTATGGATCCAAAGAAAAGACAACAAATATTTGCAAAGTGCAAAAAAGATGATGAAAATTTGGAAAAACGGAAAAAAGAAATACTAGAAAAATATGCTAACAAACAAGACAAACCAAAATCTAGAAAAAATGATTCTAAAGGCTCGGAGAGTCATAAAAGAAAAGCTAAGAGCTAAGAATTTTAGAAAAAATTATAAACAAAAATCAGATATTAAAAGATAAAGGAGCAAAAAAATGACAATTAACTTAGCTAAACAAAAAGAAAATCTAGAAGCTTATATCCGAAGTACAGGCTATAACACTAGAGGGATGAACGTAGAAAATAATCATGTACTCATTGAAAAACCAATCCTTGATAGTTACGAAGATGAACATCAACGTAAAGAACTGGTTGATCTAGTAAATGTTATTGAGACTCGTACCCGTGGTGGGAAGTATGAAGTAACTGACTTTGAATCTGATTCATTACAAGAAGTTAGCGAAAATTCGGTTGAGAGAACAGAAGCAGATAAAAAGAAAACTATCAGCGTTGATTACTTAGTTAAATTATTCAGTGGAAAACTTGATTTTTCACAGGAGCAATTAGATGATGGCCAATATAATTTAACGGATTTTCTTGGTAAGAAGATTATTAAATTAAAACGTAGAACACGAAATAGAGAGATTGGGAAAATTCTCCAAACTGCGAAAGTGCAGACTGCTGCAAGTATGGACGACTTGAAATCTATTGTTTCTTTAATCAATCCAGAGCGCAATGTATCTATGGTTATTAGTCAATCACTATTTAGTGTCTTAGAAAAAATGAAAGATACTTCAGGAAATTATCTTCTTAAAGTTGATAAAGAGACAGGAACAAGTGAAACATTCTTTGTAGATAACTTTTTAATTGTAGATGATACAACATTAGGGAATAAAGGTGACAAGAAAGGCTTTATCGGAGATTTAGAAAATTTTGTTACTTTGTTTGATCGAAAGAAAGATACACTTAGCTGGGCGAATGCGAATGACTATTTTGGGAAACGGTTGATTTTACATACCCGATTTGATGTAAAAAAAGTTGAAGAAGGTTGTGGTTACTTTATTCAATGGAACTAGGAGAAAGAAATGGATATTAATCAAGTATTTGAAACACTGGATGATCTAGATAATAAAAAAAGTAAGATTAATTCAGCACGAGAACAGTTAAGCGAAAAAAGGAAAAGCCTGTTAGGAAATCAAACAGTTTCATTTGAGAATATAGATTCTTTTTTGTCAAATAACTTAGAATCTTTAGAGCAGCTGGAAAAGATGGAAAAAGCTATTAATGGTCTTCAGGAAAAATTTGATAGTGATTTTTCAGAAGCTAATGCAGTCATCTTTGAATACATTTTTAAAGAAACTAAGCAACGGATGGAAACTAAGAAGATCTATAAACAATACCGAAAGAAACTTAGACGAATTCTGGACGCATATGATGAAATTCAAGAACTGAAGAAGGATGTAGAAGAAATCCATACAGGTGTAGTCAGAGAAATAAGTCAGAGACATTCTCTATCGCCGTATCGAACAGAAGTAAGTCCGCTTACTGTCCTACCATTCTTAAACCCTGATTCTAGCGGATGGATGAATTTTTCTAAGGAATATCGGGACATTAAAGTGTATTTAGAAAAATAGGGAACAAATTAAGTAAGGCTAGTGATATATGACTGAAACAGAAGAGATATCGCTAGTCCTACTTTTATGCTTTACTAAGTTTCACATAACAAAGTAAGCATAAACTGAAAAGAAGTAATAGCTTGAAAGCAAGGTATATCAGGGGTTTACAGAATGGAGTGAGTTTCACAGAATGTAAGATATGAGAAACTGAGGGGATAAATTAAAGAAATTTCCCTTGAACTTGTCATACTGAAGAGTTGTCAAACTTAAAACAATGATACCTGGTAAGTGGAGTGTTGGAAGGCTTTTAGCGCTTTTTGTCAGTTTGACAGAATTTACAATTTGACAAATTGAAAGATAAAAAAATTTTTAAATTTAAGTGGAGGTACTTGCCTATGTACGAGTTGAGTAACAGGGACCTGGACGGGATAGATATTGAGTTAGGACGATATAGAACGCTTGCTAATAAAATTTATTTGAGAAGACAGGAACTGATACATAATAAGAAACATAGTACTGAAGATTATACTGGTAGGAAAGGCAAGACAGTATCTAGTCCTACTGAAGCGACAATCATTAGAATTGAAGAAGACCAAACACTAAGATATTTAGAAGGTTTCAAACTAGTTGTAGATACCTTGATGGAAAACTTAATTGAAAGTGATCTAGTCATTTTTAAAATGAGATATTTAGAAGCTGGTGCGACTTGGGAAGACGTGGCAGAGAAACTAAATAAAACTACTCGTTATATAAATAGCCGTAGAAAGGTAATCGCTAAAAGATTTATAGAATTGAAAGGATATTGACACTCCCCCCCACTTTGTAAAGCATTTTCGTTGATTTTAGGTACCGGGAGCGGTAACTTTTTCCAAGTCGGAAGCTGTCAACCAAAAAGGGGGTAAAAAGTTGATATTTAAAAAAAATAGAAGGAGTTTTTAGAAAATGGATTTAGCAGCACAATTAGCAAATATTTTAGCAGAATATTGCGAAGAGGTTAATGAAGAAGTTGATAAAATTGCGGAGCAAGTCGCTAAAGAAACAGTTAAAGAATTAAAGGAAACTAGCCCTAAAAGAACAGGTAAATATTCAAAAGGATGGCGTAAGAAAAGAGTGAGAAATGGAGTTTGGGTCGTATATAGTTTTAAATACGGATCTCTTACTCATTTACTTGAATTTGGACATATTAAACGAAATGGGGGGAGGACTAAGGCGTACCCTCATTTAAGACCTGCAGAACTGAATGCGATTCAAAAATTTACAGAAAGGATTAAGAACATTTCAAAGTAAACTATAATTGAATAGTATTAAGTATACTAATTAAGTGAGCGAACCAACACATCGTTATTTAAGTCCTTAGATTTATTTCTGAGGGCTTTTTATCCTTGCTTCTCATATTGCTATTTGATAAAATAAAAGTGCGAGAGGCTTTCGCCCTATCCTCTATGCTTTTATCTTTTTCTTTTGCGGGATTCGGGTTATATATAAGTTTGAGAGGATATGCTATAATATTAGCAGGTAATAAAAAAAGCACGTTTGACCGTGCTAGTTTCTTGCCTGCTGAACTCGTCAATATTACGCCCATTTTAGGGCTCTTTTTTGTGCACTTTTTTAGGAACTTTCAAGAAAAACTAAGGCGATTTAATGCCTAATTGTTTTTGAAGAAAGTCAGTATTTCCAAGGGCTTAGCCCTAAAAATTTGACTTATAGAGTGTTAAATGATATAAATAGTTTCTCTATTTTTGTGCTTTTGTATTGGTTTTCGTTACAATTTGTATCTGAATTTATTGCATTTCGCTAATTTCTATGATATCCTTTTGAAGGAGGTGTATATGACAAAACAAAAAATTAATCGAATCGTAGGTTCTATTGGTGCCTTTATTGGAATTATAGTATTTATTGCCTACATACCTCAAATTATCGCTAATTTACAAGGAAATAAAGCTCAACCATTTCAACCTTTATCAGCTGCAATATCTTGCTTAATCTGGGTTATTTATGGATGGACAAAGGAACCTAAGAAGGATTGGATACTAATCATTCCAAATTCAGCTGGTGTTATTTTAGGTGGAATCACTTTTCTGACTTCACTCTAACAAATATACTAGTATATATAAAAAGCTGGGAAAAATTTCTCAGCTTTTTTCTATATTCTCAGATATGCTAGTTACCTGTACACACTAATTCCTGCTTTTCCATTCACAATCATTCTCGTGGTCATCAACTAGTCCTGCAGCCTGTAGAAAAGACAAGACGGCGACTGGGCCTGTGAACTTGAAACCTCTTTTTTTGAGATCTTTGGCTAATTTCTCAGACAAAGCGGTTTTAGCTGGGGCTTGGCGATAATCGGGAACATCATTAATGACAGTTTTCCCCTCAACAAAAGACCAAAGATAGGCATCAAAAGAGCCATATTCTGCCTGTAGTCGTAGAAAGGCTTGGGCGTTAGCGCGTGTAGCAAAAATCTTGGCTCTATTTCGGATGATAGCTGAATTATCCAGCAAAGCTTCCAATTCGGTGTCAGTCATCTCTGCGACCACTTGAATTTGATAGCCATGAAATGCTTCTCGGAAAGCTTGACGTTTGTTTAGTACCGTTTCCCAAGACAGGCCTGCCTGATAGGTTTCCATACACAACAACTCAAACAATGCTTGGTCATCATGGAGGGGCTGCCCCCACTCCTCATCATGATAGGCAATGTAGAGCTGATTGGTCATCTTGACCCACGAACAACGTTTTGTCATGCTCTGCTCCTATTTGACCAACATTTTAAGGGCCGACTTGATATAGTTCTCAGCTGTATCTGTCGTTCCTTCAAAGAATTTCTTGATTTTCTTGAGCTCGGTTGCCTTGTAGCCCAGAGCCAACATGGCCTCCATAGCTTCTTCCAATTCTTGGTTTTCAGCGCTAGCTTGCACTGCCACTTTGGCAGGAAGATCATCTCCTGCAACTACTACCTTACCTTCCAAGTCCAACACCATCTGTTGGGCTGTTTTCTTGCCAATTTTAGGGAATTTGGTCAAGTAGGTGATGTTCTTAGTTTCAATTGCTTGAACCAAGCCAGCATTGTCATCGGCAGCGATGATAGCCAGAGCTGATACAGGACCAATCCCAGAAACCGAAATCAGACTGAGAAAGAGTTTTTTCTCGTCTTCTGAGCGAAATCCATAAAGCAAATGGGCGTCCTCACGCACAACCTGATGCACATAAATTTGAGCCTCTTGATTGACCTGTCCCGAGTAAGCATAGGGATTGGCTACATGCAGGATATAACCAATACCGTTGGTTTCAAGAACAATGTATTTAGCAGTGATTTTGGTAATGATTCCTTTTAAATATTCGTACATGGTTTTCCTTTTAGTTTAATATTTCCCCAACTCACGGAGACTGGTGTGATTTTCCTGAATACGTCGGAACATCTTTTCCATATCTGACTTGGTAAAATGCACCAAAACAGGACGTCCGTGGGGACAGTTGTAGGGATTATCACATTGAGAGAGCTGATAGAGGAGTTGTCTAGCTGAATGATCATCAATACGATGATTGGCCTTGATAGATCGCTTGCAAGACATCATGATAGCCAGCTCTGCCCGGTATTTCTTGATAGAAACTTCCTTGGTCAAGAGGAGCATGTCGCACATCTCATAGATGCCTGATTCAATCTCTTCTTCTGCCATCCAAATAGGATGTTCACGTAAGATAAATTGATTTTCTCCGTACTCTGCTAGAAAGACCCCAACTTCCTCCAAAAGTGCCATTCTTTCCTTGAGACGGAGGGCATCATCCGCTGGAAATTCAAAGATATAGGGCACTAGGAGTTGCTGCTGGCTCTGGTCAACATTGCCAATACTTTCACGGTATTCCTCGTACTTGACCCGTTCCTGAGCCGCGTGCTGGTCTATGATATAGAGCCCATCTCGCCCTTGGGCAAAGAGATAAGTCCCGTGCATTTGCCCGAAAAATTCCAACTCTGGGAAGCTTGAAGATTCTTCTCGCTCCAGCTTGTCATAGGCCTTATCAAGACTAGCTAGATCTAGCTCTGGATGGTCTAGTTGGTCATAGTTAGCAGGCTTTCTCTCTGCAAAATGCAGTTTTGCTGGCTTGGTCAATTGGTCCAAGGTTTCCTTGGCAAACAGGGTCAAATCCTGTCCTTCATCAGCCAATTCCACCTGATAATCAGCTACTTCAGCTTGACTTGGTCTTGTCGGCTCAGTTTGCTCATAGTAGAGCATATTTTCTTTGAGTGGGAGAATAGTTTGCTCCACCTTCTCACGATTGCGCACGGTCGATTTGGCAAGATTTTCCAAGGCATCTGGTATCAAGGTTTGCTCCTTCAGACTCTTGGAAATAGCTTCTGAGACCAGGGTCATCAGTTCTTTTTCCTTGGAAATCCGCACCTCTTGCTTAGTCGGATGCACATTGACATCCGCTAGATAAGGATCGATATGGATGTGAATGACAGCCAGTGGAAAACGCCCCACCATAAGCTTGCTTCCGTAACCATCAAGAATAGCACGATTGAGTAAAAAGTTCTTGATATAACGGCCATTGATGAAGAGGCTGATATAGTTGCGGTTGGCTCTAGTTAACTCAGGCAAGGACACAAAGCCAGAAATTTCGAAATCAAGATCCGAATTCTCAATTTCAATCATCTTCTTGGCACTGACCAAACCATAAATTCCTGCAATAGCTTGGCGCAGTTGACCAGTCCCTGCTGTCCGCGTCATTTCCTTACCATCACTAATCAAACTAAAAGAAATCTCAGGATGGGCCAAGCCCAGACGGTTGACAATATCTATGATATGAGACAACTCCGCTTGCTGACTCTTCATATACTTGAGGCGGGCAGGCGTGTTGAAAAAGAGGTCTTCCACACAAACTTTGGTCCCCACAGGACTAGTCGCCGGGACGACTTCCTCAACTTCTCCTCCACGAGCGACTAACTTGGTCCCATGACTTGCACCATCCATCGCCGTCAACAGAGTCAGTACACTGACAGACGCGATAGAGGGCAGGGCTTCACCACGAAAACCAAGCGTTCGAATCCGAAAGAGATCTGCTTGATTTTTTATCTTACTGGTCGCATGACGACGCAGGGCTAACTCCACCTCATCGTGGGCAATTCCATGACCATTATCTGTGATTTGAATCTTCTTGAGACCAGCTTCCTCAATCTCAATGATAATCTGGCTAGAGCCAGCATCAATAGCATTTTCTACCAGCTCCTTAACAACGCTAGCTGGACGCTCGATAACCTCTCCAGCTGCAATCTGGTTTGCCAGCACCTCTGGCAATTCAATAATATGAGACATCTTTCAGCCCCTTTCTATATCTATTTTCCTAGAAATTGATTAGTGCTATTATACCATATTTCAGATAGGACATAAAAGCTCCACCACATAGGAGCCAAATCCCTCCACATAGACAAAGTCCCTTGCAAGGGGCTGAAAAATAGTGTTTAATAAAGGTGTACAAGAAGTGATCACAATTTTGTATAAAAAACAAGGAGAGAAATTTATGAAAGTAGAACTACAGATTAGTGAAACTTACGAAGAGGAAAAGCTGATTGTTCAAGCACCTCAAGAAACCAAGAAAGTCCAGAAAGTCATCGAGTTCGCAGAAAATCTGGATCTAACAGAAAAAATCAAAGGGAAAATCGATAATCAGGTCTATCTCGTTGAGATTGGCAAGATTCAACGCTTCTATGTCGAGAATCGGAAGGTTCTAGCAGAAACAGCGAGTCAGACCTACAGCATTGATTTGCGACTCTATCAGGTCCTTGAAATTCTGCCAACAACTTTTATCCAAATTTCCCAATCTGAAATCGTCAATATCGATTCCATCTCTCATCTCAAGCTCACCCCCAACGGCCTAGTAGAAATTTTCTTGAAAAACGAAAGCTTCACCTACTCTTCACGCCGTTATCTAAAAACCATCAAGGAGAAATTAGAACTATGAAAAAACAAATCTTCCACGACGCAGCTACTGGTGTCCTCATCGGCCTCATCCTCTCTATCATCTTTTCACTCATTTATGCACCAAATACCTACGCTCCACTAAGTTCCGACTCTCTCATCGGCCAAGTGATGACCCAACATCAGATTCACGGTGCCCTGGTCTTGCTCTACTGCACACTGATCTGGGCAGTCATCGGTATTCTCTTCAACTTTGGCAAGCGATTATTCAGCCGTGACTGGAGCTTGCTCCGTGCAACTCTGACCCATTTCTTCCTTATGCTAGTAGGCTTTATCCCATTAGCAACCCTAGCAGGTTGGTTCCCCTTCCACTGGAATTTCTACCTCCAACTCATTATCGAGTTTGCGATTGTCTACCTCATCATTTGGACTATTTCCTATAAAAGAGCATCAAAAAAAGTAGACCATATCAATCAACTCTTGGAGCATAGAAAGTAAGAGTTCTGATAAAACTGCCTAGGATAGTAAAAAGAGGCTGAGACAAAAAAATTTTGATTTTGGAAATTCTTTATTATAAAATTTTAATACTCTTCGAAAATCTCTTCAAACCATGTCAGCTTCGCCTTGCCGTACTCAAGTACAGCCTACGGCTAGCTTCCTAGTTTGCTCTTTGATTTTCATTGAGTATAAAATCGATAGGTTAGACAAAAAAACGAACAAAACAGTATTCTAAGTTTCAGATAACTCGTTTTGTTCGCTTTTTATATTTAAGGTTAGACTTTTGTCCCAGCCTCTTCCAACTCATACAAATCCGCGATAATCGCTGCGACATGTTTGATATCTTCCAGCATACCTCGCATTTCAAAGTCAGCCAATACAGGGAAACCAAAACGTTGACTGTATTGCTTGGCTGTCAGGCAGTATTGGTTATTAAAGTTACGATTGCCTGAACCAACCACACCAAAACATTTACTAGCATTATCACCATAAGCGATAAAATCTCCCACTGGTGTCGTCAAAATCTCGACATCTCCGTTATCCACGCCATTCCCACCTTCTAAGTAGGTCGGCAAAAAGGCGACATAAGGATGGTCCATTTCATAGAAATCTTGGCCTTCCTTGACCAAATCCTTGATATGAATCTTTTGAACCTCAATTCCCTCGTACTGGGACAAGAGATAGTCTTTCAAGCGCGTCACAAAACTTTCAGTATTGCCACTCAGACTAATATAAACTAAAGAAATTGTCTTCATATGTACCTCCATCATTTTATATAATCGAAAAGAACTATCAAGATTGTAACTTGATAGTTCTTTTTTGTCAATACTTAGGCAAGTTCTTCTGTTTCCTCTTCTTCAGCCAAGGCTTTTTGCTGACGCCACATCTTGTAAAAGACAAGGGCTAGGAAGAGAACATTGATGACGATATAGAAAATACTAACGGCTTGTGAAATAACACTTATCCCTAAACGCATGGTCTCATCGTGAACTAACTGCACAGCGTCTTGTAAACTAACATAGCCATAAATCGAACCAATAATGGCTAGCAAAACATAGCCGACATAAGTATAGTTTGCATATTGCAAATTTTTACGAATAAGGAAGACAATCGCTACTACAACTAAAATAGCAGATAGCACAATCAAGACCATATTAAAAATAGAATGAGTTGATTCTGCTACTCTATAGGTGTAATTAAGCTGGTCTTCTAATTGCTGAGCACTGACCCCTGCAACTTGTTTCTGAGCGGCACGAAGAGCTTCTTTGCTAGGTAAAGGACTCAACATTCCAAACAGAGACATAGCTGAAATAAGAGCAGACAAGATTAGCAAGACCCATAGATAAATCGGTTTCTTTTTCATGATAGAACCTCCTGATATTATTATTGATATTATAGCACTTTTTGTAAAGGGATACAAATTTTATAGTGTCGTTTCTACCTGTTTTCGGTAGGCTTTTGGCGATTTTCCGCACAATTTTCGGAACACTTTATAGAAATATCCAACATTACTGTAACCAACCGCATAACAAATATCTTCAATACTGTCACTGGTTGAAAGTAAAAGTTGCTGGGCAGCCTTAATGCGTTGTTTGTTTAGTAACTCTGCGAAGGTCGAATTGGTTTCTCGCTTAATCAACTGCCCCAGATAGACAGGATTGATAAAGAGATCCTTACTGATATCCTTGAGGGAAAGTTCTTTCTGATAATCACGCCCAATAACTTCCAGAACACTGACCACATTCTCATTCATACGATATTGCCCAAAGAATCGGGTCAGAGTTTCCTTGATATAAGGAACCAATTCATCGAAGGTTTGAATAGCATGAATCGTTTTGACAATGTCCGTCATATCATCAGCTTTGAGGTGTTCAAACAAATGAAAGACATCCATGACAAACTGGATAAAAAGCTGTTTGGTAATCGGAACACGCGGCGTATTTTCAAGAACCACCTTCTCCAAGAGATTTAATTCTTCTACGATTTGATTGAGATTTCCCTGAATGATAACCCTATAAATCGGTTCGTAATAGGTAAAGAGACTCTCAGACTGTTGTAGATTTACAGAGCCGTAAAAGAGGGCTTTCTCAGCATTCAGCTTCCAGCGTTCAAAGCGTTCTTGATAAGGAGCTTCAAAGGGAGTAACGACTAAACCATCTAGGGGTTGATCAGAAATAAAAATCTGCCAATCTTGTCCTAACACATAGTAGGGAATGGTGAAAGAGCCTTGTTTTTCCTTGGATAAGCCTATCCACCAATTCTCCTTACCTCCTAGATAACTAACAAATCCAGCCTCGTCTAAATCTTGACTGAGGGTCTGACTTTTCTTTCCTCTCTCGCCGAGCTGACCTGCAATCTTCTCCAGCAGATTTCCCAACTCTACCTTATCAACAGGCTTGACCAAATAGTCCACCACACTAAGGTTCATTGCTCTTTTTACATAATCAAACTCCTGATAACCTGAGAGCAGGATATAGGCAGCATCTGGTAAGATTTCTTTCATCTCCCGAATCATATCAAGCCCTGTTTTGTCGGGCATATTGACATCGGAAATAACCACATCAACAGGATTTTCCTGAACATATTCTAGGGCTTCATCGGTATGACTGGCTGTTGCGACGACCTCCATATCCCACTTATCAAAGGGAATCAAACGTTTCAGACCTTCTGTCACCATGTACTCATCATCTACTAATAATACTTTATACATTTTCTCCCTCTCTACTCATCTTGAATTGTAATACGATACTGAACACCTACTTGCTCTGCAGAATCTATAGTAATAGCATAGCGATCCCCAAAATAGAGCACAAAACGCTCATGGACATTGACAATCCCGATAGACTGCTTTTGATCACTGTAGCTGGCTTGGTGTTCAAAATGTCTCTGCCTTAATTTTTCTCGAATACTTGCCAGCTTTTCAGACGACATACCACGTCCATTATCTACCACTAAAATTTCCACAAAACCATCCTGTTTAAGCGCCTTGATGCTAATCACATTATCTGTCCGTCTGTGGTCAACACCATGAGCGAAATAATTTTCTACCAGCGGTTGTAAGGTAAATTTGGGAATCTTCATATTCTCTAGTTCTGGGTCTATCTTGAAACCATAGGCAATGGACTTGGGATAGCGAACCATACAAAGATAACTATATTTACGGCAAAATTCTAATTCCTGTTTGAGAAGAGTTTCTCTTTCGTCGGAAATATTGTTACGCAAGAGACTACTGAATTCATAAATGATATCTGCCAACTCATCTTGACTTTGCATAACTGCATACATGCGCAAGAACTCCAGCGTATTATACATAAAATGAGGATTGATTTGAGCCTGTAAGGCTCGCATATTGGCATCCTTTTGACTAAGTTCTAACTGATAAATATCATGGATATTCTTTTCTAATCGATCCAACATATCATTGGTAGTCTCCGCGATTAGGAGCAATTCCTGATCCTTTTCCAGTGTGTCAATACGAAGACCTTCTTGCCCTTGGGCAATAGCATGGATGGAATCGACCAAATCCACTACCTGCTTTTGATAATTAGCAAAGGTCTTCCTCAAAGTCAGATAGAGAATGACAATAAAGAGAAGGCTCAAGCCCACAATCAAAGCAGAGCTGGTCACCGTTCCTTGTAAAACAAAATTTTTAGGAACTGCCACCTGAACCTGATAGCCATGAGAGGTCACACCGACAAACCAGTTTTCATGCTCCCTATTGACCCTCTCACCAATATGAAAAATCTCCGTATCAAAAGGCGATGTCACAGTAACAGCCATCGGGATATGACCTCGGGTATTGTCCACAGCATGGTATAAGATTTCTGGATCCAAGGAAATATAAACAACCCCTATAGATTGATCCGTCGCTGGATCTAAAATAGGAACTCCAAAACTATTGGCATCTGGTTTAAAGCCTTCCGCAAGTACCGAATGACCACCTCTCTCATTTCTGCTCGAAACATAAACTTCTTTAAAGTCCTGCAAGACGATTGCAACACCCGTTATATAGTCATTTTGGACATAAAGATCATCGATATTTTCATACAGAGAAATAGAAGTTGACGAAGCCGCTTGATGCTCCAACAGCCAATAAAAATACTCAGAAGTTGACAGGCTAAAGTACTTATAAACCCCTTGTATCCGGTCTTGATTGGCTACTAAATCTTGC
The DNA here is from genome assembly GCF_030217725.1 of Streptococcus sp. UMB1203. Lineage (GTDB taxonomy): Bacteria > Bacillota > Bacilli > Lactobacillales > Streptococcaceae > Streptococcus. The sequence goes on from NZ_JASOOK010000007.1 coordinate 18,848, forward strand.
GCTAGCTGGGCTGACTCGCGATAATAATATTCCACCTCTTCAACTGTTCGAGTGGTTACACGCTGGGCTACTCTCTGGGCTTCCTTTTCCCGTGAATCCCAGTCAGCATAGGAGAGTAAGATTGCAAAACTCGCAATAATAATCATCATAACTGAACTGTAGGTTCTCAGAAGCGTATGTAGCCAAAACTGCTTCATTCTATTTTGTCGCCAATTTTTCATGGATACTTTCATAGACCGGTTCCAACATATCACTGATAAAGAAATGCCACATCCCAATTCCTACAAAGAAGAGCAGAGCAGGCATATAGTAACCAATTGCCACAAGTAACACTGTCCCAAGGAGAACCTTGGCCACAGCTGCTAGGCTCATAAAGATGCCAATCAAGGATAGTTTGAGGCTATTTCGATAGGATAAGTCAAAATAAACTTGTAATTTCAAAGACACTGTATAGGCCAAAAAGAGCAGGGCAACTACTAGGACATTCAAAAAGGTCGCAATCAAATGAATGATGGTCTGATGAGGCAATTGCACCAAGAGATACAAGCCATAGATTAAAACTAGATCCACCCCTAAAAAGCTATAGAAAATCAGGTTGCTTGAAACAAAATTTTGCTTGTAAAGAGACCAAGCCTCCTTCAAACTATATTCCCGAAAGCTATAACCATGTTCTGCATATAGGCTCATCAAGGTGGCACTAGCCGGCGCTAGACCAAGGATAATCCCTCCTGCTAAAGTTAATAGCCAAAAGAAGGCTGTCGCAATCATCCCTAAAAAGAAACGATTAAAGACAAAGTCTAAAAATCTCCCCATGATATCCTCCTAAAAATAACTATGAAACTATTATATCATATTTCAAGCGTTTTCAAAACTTCGAGTACCCATTTACAATCCCATCAAACCGTGATACAATGAGAATTGTGAGAAAATTATCAGGAGACAATTCATGAAAAAATCTATCTTAACTACACTGCTCTTTGCAGTTCTTTACTTCCTCTGCATGGGGATTGGTGTCCTTTTGGGCAATCTCTTTGACCAAACTGGAAATATGTTTTATGCGCCTGCTTTTACTGCCCTTGTCGGCGGTAGCGTCTATATGCTTCTGGTCGCAAAAGTTCCGCGTTTTGGAGCCATTACCACTATCGGCCTTGTTATTGCCCTCTTTTTCTTGGGGAGCAAACACGGTGCCGGTGCCTTCCTTCCTGGAATTATCTGTGGCCTCCTAGCAGATGCAGTAGCTAGCCTCGGAAAATACAAGGACCAAACAAAGAACTTCCTTTCTTTCATTCTCTTTGCTTTTAGCACATCAGGACCAATCCTAATCATGTGGATTGCGCCCAAAGCCTATATGGCAACCCTTCTAGCAAGAGGAAAATCCCAAGAATATATCGACCGTATCATGGTTGCGCCAAACCCTGGAACCATCCTTCTATTTATCGCAAGTATTGTCATCGGAGCCCTATTAGGTGCTTTGATTGGACAAGCCTTGAGTAAAAAATTTGCGCAGAAAATCTAGTCAATAAAAAAGAGCCAGGCGGCTCTTTTTTATTTATGGCTCAAGACTTAGTCAAGAAATCTCCCAAGAATTGGATTGCAAAGATAATCAAGATGATAATAATGGTTGCCAAGATAGTCACATCGTGATTGTAGCGGTTAATACTCAATGAAAATCAAAGAGCAAACTAGGAAGCTAGCCGCAGGCTGTACTTGAGTACGGCAAGGCAAAGCTGACGTAGTTTGAATTTGATTTTCAAAGAGTATAAATCCATAAGCGATGGCTACGTTACCAATACCACCAGCTCCAACCGCACCAGCCATAGCTGTTTCACCGACTAGTGAAATCAAGGTTACAGTCGTCACACGAATCAAATCCGGCAGACCTTCTAGTAATCCTGAGCTTTCTAGGCTAAACTTTTTTACCTGAAAAACTTCTTTTTTCTAAGGATAAAATGAATCCTATCACACTCCCTGCTAAAAAGACCCACCAACAAATCCTGATATCTTGTAAAGCTAAGAAAGAAAATATAGACATCCCTAAGGGTAATGTGAGGGAAAAAATCATACTCAAGAGATTATTACTTCTAGCTAATACATCCGCACTCAAATTAGACAGTAACAGAGTATCTAATTTAGGCATTGATTTCGACATTAAATACATGACAAAAGCTAAGCAAACAACACCTACTAGAGGAGAAAAATCTAAAATATTAGCAGTAGCAAGTAATACAAACAGGATTGCATTGAGCGATAACAAACTTGAAAACGACAATTTTCCAAAATAATCATGGGGAGTTAGGCTACCAAGAATAGCTCCTCCAAAGCTGACACATTCAATTAAAAATAGGGCTTGAGCATAACTGAGATGATAGATAGTATGGTCTAATAAGTAAAAGTGGTAAATACCTCCAACAGCTCCTCCCAAAGTATTCATCACTAAAATGACAAGAATTATTTTAAACAAAGATTTACTTTCTCTCTGCCTAAAAATATCATCCATGTCCGCATAGATTGCCTTAACTTGTTGAAGCAAACTAATAGACTTATCCTCTACACTTACAGACAAATGCGTCAATTCGCTTCGATTTTTGAACAAAATAAGAGCAGATAGTAAAAAGAAACCAGCATTCACAATTGCAACAAAAGAAAAATTTTGATGGCTGGTTGTGAGTAACCACACTCCTAAGGCTTGACCTCCTAGATTTGATAAATAGGAGACAAACTGAGTAAAGGAATAAGCTTCATAGAGCTTATCTTCCGAAATATTATGCTGGATAATCGGCATACGAAGGCCTACTGTATAATCTGATAAAATATCCGAACAGATATTAACCATACAGATAAAAGCAAATGTTACGAAGTTCTGGTCTTGAATCACACTAGCAACCAAAAGAAATAGTAGACTTTGCACACAACCAACCCAGATAATTGTTCCTGCTTTATTTCGAGTATGATCAGCCTTAATCCCAACATAAAAAGTAAATAGGAAAGGTAAAATCGTAATTATATTCGCCATAAATAAAGCTATATTTTTAAAGGGTAGACTCGCAGCATAAACGATAAATACCAGATTATAAATATAAGCTCCACTTGAGCTCAAAAACCTTGATAAGGTCAGTATTCTAAATAAATGATGTCTTAAGAATAGTTTCATAACAGGCCTTTCTCACATTTCAAAGAGTATTCTATTGAATCCAGTCTAACAAAAAAAGCGGGGCTCCCCACTTTTTTGTAATATATTTTTTCTGAAAATAGAAACTCTAGCGCCTAGAAACTACTAATTATCAATCCATCTACAAGGCTATTTATTTTTCATCAGTCGATGTAACGAGAATATATTACAAATCTTTATTTGAAAGCTGATTTGCAAAATAGTTTTCATAGTATCTTGCACCACCTACATACTCTAAATCTTGTAAGATTGTAATGCCTCTCTGGATTTTTTCAAGACCCTTATTTTCTACATTAAAAATAGTATCATAATACCCTTTAGCAATCATATAAATGATTTTAAGATAAGCTTCAGATTCTGGTAAATCGCGGTTTTCAATCTGAAAGGTAAAATAGTCTGCTTTTAATTTATCCTTTTCCTCTATCGCTTTAAAGAGTCCATTAATTAAAATGGTATCAATAGCGACTTTGTTACTAGGTAAAGAGCCTAATAAATCCGTCTTTTGTAACATCTCCCTAGAATATTTAAAATAGAGGGGCAGAGGAAACAAAGTAGAAATCGTTGAAAATAGTTCTAATTCATAATTTCCCCAGATATCAATAGTAAAAAAATAGTCATAGAGAAAAGTCAGTTCTTCATCCGTTGCCCTTATTTCTGAAGCAAAAAACACAAGAAGGCTTTTGATACGAATCATTTGTAAAAGATAGCTCTTTTCACCACTTAATCTATACTTTTGAGTCGTCTCTTCATACAAGGAATGGAGAGAATCAATCCCTCCTCTGTCATATAAATCCCAGAGATTTTCTTGAAAAGCCAAAACCTTTTTCTGAGAAAAACCACGTACCAAGTACATAAATTCATTCAAATCAGAGTGGATGTTATCTAAGGCAGTAATCAATTTCATAGATGATAAGTCTGCTTCTCCACGCTCAAATTTGCTCAGCATGGAATAAGTAAACTCTCCTCCCGTCGCCTCCTGTAGAGATACATTCCGACTCTTTCTCAATTCTTTAAAAACTTCTCCCAGATTTTGCATATTGACTCCCCACAATTCTTAACTCTCTAACTCATAAAAGCAACGATTGATAGCAACCAGTACAGAGAATTTTAAGTCTTGACTATAACGACAACTCTTATGAATGATGTACAGATGTCCTAGCTATTTTTATTTATGACTCAATTTCTTGGTCAAGAAATCTCCCAAGAATTGGATTGCAAAGATAATCAAAATGATAATGATGGTTGCCAAGATGGTTACATCGTGATTGTAACGGTTAAATCCATAAGCGATGGCTACGTTACCAATACCACCAGCTCCAACCGCACCAGCCATAGCTGTTTCCCCAACAAGGGAAATCAAGGTCACAGTCGTCACACGGATCAAATCTGGCAGACCTTCTGATAGGTAAACACCTACGATATCCCAGAATGTCGCTCCACTAGCTTGAGCTGCCTCAATGACACCACCATCTAGCTCAGCCAATACCACCTGTACTTGACGGGCAAAGAAGGCAAAGACTGCAAAAGATAGCGGTACGATAGCCGCATTTGGACCAATACTTGTCCCTACGATTAGATGGGAGAAGGGTGACAAGACTGCCAAGAGGATGATAAAGGGAACCGCACGGAAAATAGAGGTAATCTTATCCAAAATCCAGAAAACGACCTTATTCTCCAAAACCCCACCTGGCGCTGTCAAGACAAGGAAAAGACCTGCCACTAGTCCCAAGAAACCTCCGATGATGAAGGAAAGAACTGTCATATAAAGGGTTAGGTAGATGGCTGTTCCCCAGCCTGCTTGACCAGCCCAGCCCATCTTATAGACATTTGGTAAATAGGTTTGAATCAATGATTCCATCTTACTGTCCTCCCTTCAATACTTTTAGTTGTACGTCTGCTTGACGAATGGCTTCTTGGGCGCCTGCCAAAGCTGCTTTTTCACCTGACAAGACCACAACTAATTCTCCAACAGGAGTGCCATCCAAAATTTCGATATTTCCATAAAGGATATTAGCCGTTACTTGGTAATGCTTGTACAATTCATTCAAAAGTGGCTCGTCTGTTGAAGCGCCTGCGTACTTGAGTTGCACCAAGAGACTGTTTTCAGATAGGTGTTCCACGATTTCTTGCTTCTCGATTTTGACCATGGCTTCGTCAATTCCTGTTGCTGTTGAGATAAAGTCTTGAGTCAAAGGTTGTTTAGGGTCTGAAAAGATTTCAAGAACGCTTCCCTCTTCAATCAAATGCCCATCCTGCATAACTGCCACACGGTTGGCGATGTCTTTGACAATCTGCATTTCATGCGTAATCAAGACAACCGTCAAGCCTAATTTCTGGTTCAAATCTTGCAACAAGGCCAAAATCTGCTTGGTTGTCTTAGGGTCAAGGGCAGAAGTCGACTCGTCTGAAATCAAGATTTTTGGATCATTTGCCAAGGCACGCGCAATGGCCACACGCTGTTTTTGCCCTCCAGATAGTTGTGAAGGGTAGTTTTCAGCACGGTCTGCCAAGCCAACCAAGTCCAACAACTTAGCTACTTTAGCCTTCTTTTCTTCCTTGCTAAGTCCAGAATGTTTAAGGGCGAAGGCTACATTCTCCTCTGCTGTTTTTTGGCTCATCAGGTTAAAATGCTGGAAAATCATTCCGATATCCTGACGTTTACGACGCAACTGCTCTGCTGTCAAGGTCACCTTGCCATCAAAAATCACATCGTCATCAATGGTAATTTTGCCTGCAGATGGCTTTTGCAAGAGATTAATCACCCGTACAAGGGTTGATTTCCCTGCTCCAGAATATCCAACGATTCCGTAAATATCCCCTTCTTGGATGTGAATGGTCACATCCTTGACCGCTGTGATGGTTCTCTTCTTTTGGTGAAAAGTCACATCGATCTGATCTAACTTGATAATATCTCTACTCATAGCTTCTAATCAGCTCCTCTACTAATTCAATATGGGTGTAGTAATCGGCGATTCGCACATTTTCATCTCCACCGTGGTCTCGGCTGTTGGCATTTCCTAGACCGAAGGCCACCATTGGCACCTCTAGGGCATCAAAGACCGTATGCATAGGCCCTGTCCCCGCTGTTGTCGGCAAGACTGAAACGCCCTGTGGATAGAATTTCTTGGCCAACTCGATCACATTGAGAATGGCTGGCGCGCTCATATCGCTTCGATAGCTCATCTCTCCCAAGGTATAGTATAATTCTACCTTATCAAAGCCATTTTTGTCTAGCTGTTTCCGAATTTTTTCCAGAACATCATGCGGTTCTAGGCCAGGAACCAAACGAACCTCTAGCTTAGCACTAGCTTCTGCTGGCAAAATCGTTTTGACTCCTTGTCCTTGATAACCTGACTGAATCCCTTCGATATTAAGAGCTGGCTCAAAAAAGAAACGTTTTAGAAAGGCTACACGGTCCTCTTGTAAGAGAGGCAATTCCAAGCCATAAATCTGGCTGATTTCCCCAGGATTGCGTTGAGCATAGGCATCCACCAAGGCTAATTCTCGTTCATTCGACTCTTGTACTTCTTCGTACAAACCTTCAACCAAGATACGGCCATCTGCGGCACGAAGAGACTGTAAGGCTTGAAGGAGATACCAGGGAGCTGATTCCACAACCCCACCATAACTAGAATGGATATCCACATCAGCGCTTTTCACCTTGGCATCAAAGGTCACAATCCCCTTATTTCCACCAGAAATTTCCAGCTGTTCCAAGGCATTCTTGGTCCCTTGTTCCCAAACTAACAAATCTGCGCCACGGAGTTTATCAGCGTGCTTTTCCAGATACTTATCTAGGTCTGTCGAAGCAGATTCCTCCGCTCCCTCCATGATAAAACTAATATTGACAGGCAGGTCATCGTGGTGCTGCATATACTTTCTCAAAGCACTCAAACGAGCTGTGATATGTCCCTTATCATCATCAACCCCACGCCCATACATGAAACCATTGCGGACCGAAAGCGTAAAGGGATCCTCTGTCCAGACCTGATCCCCATCCGCTGGCACAGTGTCATAGTGGTTATAAAAAATCAAGGTTTTGGCATCTGGACGCGAACTCTTGAAATGCGCCATGACAAAGGGAGCCGTATAAGTCTCATCAATCTCCACTTCAGCCCCAACACGTTTGAAAATCTCACCCAAATAGTTGGCAACTTCTTTGAGACCCACCTGTTGGGCAAAGACCGACTTCTTAGAAATCAAGGTACGCAAAACCTCAAAATAATGCTGGGCTACATGATCCTTTTCAAATTTTTCAATCTGTTCTTGTTCGCTAGGAAAAACCATATTCTCTCTACCTTTCTATGAACCTATAGTCTTCTTTACAATCCATGCTCTATACAAAAGCAAGAGGTGGAATTTTCTCTCCCACCTCCCTGTTTCTTATTACCAAACTGGTTGATCCAAACCGTCTGATGTTTCTTCGATAACTTTTTTCACGTCATCTGTGTGGTAAGCTGCGATCACTTTCTTGATAGCATCAGCTTTTGGTGATGTTTCCCAATCTTTTTTCGCAACGATGATGTTGTACCATTGTTTTGAATTTTCATCAGCTTGTTCTTTGAAAAGTGCTTTCTTGTAGTCCAATTTTGCTTCTGTAACGAAGGTATTGTTTACAACGGCAGCGTCAACTGATGACAATGAACGAGCTGTTTGGCTAGCATCCAATTCAGTGATTTTCAAGTTCTTTGGATTTTCTTTGATGTTAGCAACTGTTGCAAGAGCAGTTCCAGAAACATCCAATTTAATCAAGCCAGCTGATTGAAGCAAGTAAAGTGCACGACTTTCGTTTGTAGCGTCGTTTGGTACAGCGATTTCTCCGTTTGCTGGGATGTCTTCTACTTTAGTGTACTTGTTGTCACTTCCATTCAAACCTGAGTAAAGACGGATTGGAGAGATGTAAGTATCTGCAATCGCTACAAGGTCTTTTCCGTTTTCTTTGTTCCAGTTGTTCAAGAAGTTATAGTGTTGGAAAGCGTTCAAATCTACTTCGCCATCAGCAGTTGCCTTGTTTGGTTGTGAGTAGTCTGTGAACTCTGTAAATTCCAAGGTAATACCATCTTTTTTAACCAATTCTTGGATTTTGTCCCAACGTTTTTCTTCAGAACCGCTACGGTTAACAGTTGCGATTTTGATAGTTGTTGCATTGTCTGCTTTCTTTTCTGAGTTTCCGCAAGCTGCAAGAGCCAAACCTGCGACTGTAGCAAGAGCTGCTACACCAAGCCATTTTTTGATTTTCATGATTCTTTCTCCTTAAAAATAATACCGTACTAGTATCTCACAATTTATTTGATTTCACAAATTGTTATTAGATAGTCAGATATATAGTTTAAAACTATATCCTTAAAAACTGAGAAATCATCCACCTTATTCAGAATGGATGATTTCAAAAAATTATTTAATATCAGCTTCTGCTGGTAGGTAAGTGTCTCCGAAGAATTGTTTAGACAACTTTTCAAGCGTTCCGTCTTTGTAGAGTTCTTGGATACGTTTATCTACAAATGATTTCAACTCATCTTGACCTTTAGCAAGAAGTGGGTAAACGTAAGGTTGTTGGTCGCTTGGAAGTTCAATAACTTTCAAGTTGTCCAAACCTTGGTCTTTGATGACTGTTTCAACACCGATTTTATCAAAAATCTTATAGTCAAACTGGCCATCGCTCAAGCGTCCCATGATTTGTTGGAAGTCCGCTTTAGTATACTTTAGGACAGTTGGATTATCTGAATGTTGTTTGTTGTAGTCTTCTAGCTGTTTAGCAGATGTTGTCCCTTGAACAACTTCTGTTGATTTTCCACCGATATCATCAAGCGATTTAATGCTAGGGTCATCTTTTTTCACTACAAGAACGTTAGGGTTTTTAGCAGTTGGAGCTGCATAAAGGTATTTTTCAGCACGTTCTTTAGTGTAGCTGATGTTGCTAACAGCCATATTGTAACGGTCAGCATCAAGTCCTGCAAAGACTCCTGACCACTCTGTCTTCTCAAACTTGACATCATACTTGTCAGAGTCTTTAAAGATAGCGCGAACCACTTCAATTTCGTAACCAGTCAATTCGCCATTTTCTTCATAGTTGAATGGTTTTGGTGTAGCATTAGTTGCAACGATAATTTCTTTCTTGCTAGCTGCTTCTCCCTCTTTCTTAGCACCACCTGAGCAAGCTGCTAGTACACCTGCAGCAACAAGCCCTAGGGCAGCAAGAGATGAGTATTTAACGATTTTTTTCATGTCATTTCCTCCAAAATAGAATACCTTATAATCTTAACAGAAAAAGACCATTTACGCCATTATATGATATCTATCTCTGTGATAGGTTTTCTTTATGGCTGATTTAAAAGACCAAACGCAAGACGGCAATCAAGACCACTCCAAAGAGAACTGTTCCGACTAGATTGCGATAACGAAAGGCTACCCAAGCTGTTGGAAAGACGGCTAAGAAATCCAGCCATTTGATTTGAGGAAGGCTCCCAACCTTACCTGTTACTACGCTTGAAAGAATCAAGGCAAAGATAATAGAAACGGGCAAGAACTTCAAAAAACGCTCAACGATTGCAGGCAAACCCTTATACTTGACCAAGATGAAGGGAATCATACGGGGAATCCAGGTCACCAAGCCAGAGAAAATAACTGCTAATAAAAGATACTTACTGACCATCTAAAACCACCCCCATTGTACAACCAAGTAGCGTCGCAAACAGAACAGCTAGCGACTGAGACACCACTGTCAAGAGCAAAAAGAAGGACACCGCAACAACTGCTAGGATAATCAGTAGATTGCGGACAGGAATCCGTCTTTGCATAATCTGGAATTGCGAAGCAAAAATTCCAATGAACATCCCAACCAAGGCAAAATCCAAGCCAAAGATTTCTGGATTTGGCAGCAGGCCACCCAGATCCGTTCCGACTACTGTTCCCACAAACCAAGCCACATAGCTGTTGAGATTGTTTCCGTGCATCCACATAGGATTGACCTTGTCTGTATGGGCTAACTCGCCCATCAAAACGCCATAAGTCTCATCCGTCAAGAGACTAGACATACCGATATTTTGCCAGAGACTGGTATGACGGAAATAGGTTGACGCATGCAAACTCAACAAAAAGAGACGCAAATTAATCAAAAAGACCGTCATAGCAATAGCTGCCACAGGTGCTTGAACCGCAATCAGTGCCAACATGGCAAACTGGGCACTCCCAGCATAAACAAAGAGGCTCATCAAGCCCATCTCAACAGGTGTCACATAGGGCGCACCAATAATCCCACAGGCCAAGCCAATACTGACATAACCAAGGGCCGTTGGCATGGCCGCCTGCGCCCCCTCCCAAAATCCTTTTTCTTTCATCTTTCTCCTCATATTGTCTTAATAATACTCAATGAAAATCAAAGAGCAAACTAGAAAGCTGGCCACAGGTTGCTCAAAACATTGTTTTGAGGTTGCAGATAGAAGCTGACGCAGTTTGAAGAGATTTTCGAAGAGTATAAGTAGGCTGAAAAGGCTCCAGCCATAGCATGGACTATTATAACACATTCAGGAAAGAGAAAAAAGTCTGCTGATTGTAATCAGACAGACTCCATTTTATTCTTATTTAATCTTGAAGAATTGAACAATTGCCACAATACCTTGATAAATAAAGACAAAGGCAATGGTGTAACTAATATAGAGACCGGTCATCAATGGGTGTCCCATCATGATTAAACCTGCTACGATTCCTAAAATCCCCATCCAAACTAGAGGGGTACCTACCGATTTATCCGTCTTACGAACCTTGAAACCAACGATAGTTTTTGTAATACCATTTGTCAAGGCCCATAAAGAAATGATAAATGGTACAAATGTTACCATTTCAATAAAGCTACCTGAGAACAAGGTAAGAGCGAGGATGAGGGTAACAATTCCTCCAAATAAATTCCAGCCATGCTTTTCTTCTGATTTGAAGTATTGTACAATCTCAGAAATCCCTTGAACTGCAAATACAAGTGCAAACCAGAAAGTCATGGAAGCCAAGCTAATAAGAGGATGTGCAAACATATAAAAACCTGCAAAAACTGCAAAAATACCCGCAATTAGTAACAACCATTTCCAAATTTTCGACATTATTTTTCTCCTTTTTTAGAGGAATCTTCCTCTAGTATTCCATAAATCATCATATCCAAAACCTGTGATAATTGATGTTCATATCCTGAAACCAAGTTAGATAGAGGTCTGATTTCCCTGAAAAATTATGATACAAAACTCCTTTGGCAATACCATCCACTTTACAAAGTTCATTGATGACAAAACCTTGATAGCCTTTTGTAGCAAATTCAAACAAAGCAGCGGTAATGATTTTCTCTCTTCGTAGTCTTGTTTTTTCTTCTTTTCTCATGTATTTACCTCTACATTTTTTAATTATAAACCGATTGGTCTAAAATGTCAAGCAACTTTCTCAAAAATTTAACAGTCTGCTGATTGTAGCCATCATAAACAGACTGGAATCCAGTCTCAAACATATAATATACACATTCTTCGCTAAATGTTTTCACGGATATTCAAGAGTATGATAAAGGCAGCTAGAAGAAATAGCAATAAAACAAAGCTAACTGCCAGAGTTCCAAAGCTAGTAGCAATGGTTACCAAAGCTATTGTAAATAAGCTAGGTAAAACAACTGTAATGGCGCCGATAGAGGATTGAACTGCTCCCATTGACTCCTCAGGTATTTGTTTAAAAATGAGTTCCTGTAATCGAGGAGAGAGGATACCTGCGAAAAAGGCATCCAAGGCACTAAAGATAAGAATCCAGTCAAAACGAACTGCCACAAAGCCAACTAAAAGGAGTAATTGGATAATAAGCGAGGCATATAGGGCTAGTTTTATGGAGATTGTATTCTTCAGATAGCCACTCACAAGGCTTCCGACAATAAGGGCTGACAATTCAAGGGTGGATAACAAGGCAAGAGATTGACCTGTTTGTAAATTCAAAAAGGGCTGATTCCTCAAAAACAGAGTAGAAACAGGAACTGTAACATTTATCACTGCTTGACTAATAGAGATAATAAACAAAACCAAGAGCACCTTATTCATATTCCATATCAATTTTGATGATTGGAGCAGATGCTGGCAAAAGGATTTTACAGAGAGTCCTTCTTGATAGCTAATCGTTTTTTCTACTTTCAAGAGATCTGTTTTTATGAAAAGAATACCTAAAAATGCGATTAAAAAGGTCAGAGCATTCAGTAAGGAAATAGACTGGATAGATAGAATACCTAGTAAGACTCCTCCTAGAATATTACTGATTGTTTTCACTAAACTAACAGTTGACTGTTTAAATCCAATAGCTTCTGCCAGATGGTCTTGCCCAATAATTCTAATGAAAATCGGAGTGAGCATGGCGCCTGAAAAATAACTCAATGTGTCAGATAAGAGGTTAATCAGACAAATAAATGCTACTAATAACAAGGAAAAGGACTGCCCTGAAAGTGATAAAGAAACGATAGAGTAAAGCAAAAATTTTGCAAAACTAATCATTGTATATTTTAGGACACGATGATGTTGAAAATCCGCCAAAACTCCCAGAAAGATTTGCAGAACTTGAGGAAGGGTTTCTGAAATCGTGATCAGTAAAATCGCCAAAGGGGCAAAAGATGCATCTGCCACATAATTCAAAAAGGCCAGATAAAAAATCGTATCCCCAACCGTTGAAATCCACTGGTTGATGGTTAATTGCCTAAAATCTCTATTTTGAAGAAATACTTTCATCACAACTCCTTTTTGAATTCAAATGGGAATCTTTCCCCAAGGATAGACCACGATACTACTAACAACCAAAATTACAGTAACATCAAAAGCTGACCAATGCCATTGTAGACTATATGCAATCCAATAGGCCAATAAATTGACTTTGTTACTCTAAATAAGACTGCAAATATAAGGCCGCCACCCATATAGTAGACAAAGTCTGTCAAGACCCAACCATGACTACTAATGTGCAAGATTCCAAATAATATAGCTGATCCGAGTACATCCAGTCCCCATTTCTTCCCTTTTTCCAGAGCAGTCATCACTAATCCACGATAAATCATCTCTTCAAAAATGGGGCCTGCAATAACAGGATAAAAAAAATACATCAAAAATGCCGTAGCTCCTGTAAAAGTAGGAGCAGCATGTTGATAAGAAATTTCATTTCGAGTAGGTGGAAAAATAAAAAATGTAACAAAATTCCAAATAACAAAAGCAAGAAGAGCTAGAAAAGAATAGAAAAGATAGGACCCTTTAAACTTTCTACTATTGATTTGTTGCCATCTCCCTGACTTAGTCATAGCAAAAAAAGCAAGAAGAACTACAAGAAAATTCAACATCATATCCGACAAATAGTAGGCAAAGTCAGATAGACCAAGAGCAAAGTCGCTAGATAAAACCAGACCACTAAGGTACTGATAAGCAATGACAAGTAGGATTGCTATAAAAAAAGTGGTTGCTTCGAATTAACTTTTTCATATATCACCTTTCTAATATCCAAATACCAATAAAGTAACAATGAGTAAGAAACTATTCCATGAAGCATGCAGAGCTATAGCCCAATAGATGGAGCGAGTGTAACGAAACATCATACAAAATATCAAGCCCATTCCAAAATACTTTATGAAATCTGTCGTTATCCAACCATACTGCAAAACATGCATAGCGCCAAATATGGCAGCAGAAACAAGAACATCAAGATAGTATCTTTTAACTTTAGATAAACTTGTCATCAAAAAGCCACGACAAACAACCTCTTCTGATACAGGTGCGATAATACTAGTATAAAGTATTCGCGTAACAAAATAGCTAGTTCCTGTTAAACTGGTGGCTACCTCCACGACTACACTTCCGTTCTGGGTACGAGGAAAGATATAGGTTGTTAGATTTGCCCACACGAACAATAAGAAAAAAGAAAGAAGGAAAACACCCAGGTAAGACCAACGAAACTGGAAACGACCACACTCTTTCCAATGTTCACTTTTGACAAAAGCAATTGTAGCTATAGTTCCCAGAATAAGTACCAATAAAACTTGGAACACATAGTACATATTATCAGACAAAGCAACCATAAAATCTAAGTCTGATGTGACATTAAAAATGAGGTAATAAGTCAAAATCAACAATCCAGTTGCTAGGTGAAATTTCATTTCTTTCATTTTCTTCATCCTATTATCTCCTATAAGAGCCTATCTTCTACGGCGACTAAACAATCCATCTGCTAAATCTATAGTCCAATCAAAAGCTCCACGATTAGGACTCATCCCTTGATTGCCCCAACCAGGGTAAATTCCTGAGACGCCCCAACCAGATATACCACTTCTTCCGCCACCTCCCATAGAATTTACGATATTTCCTCCTCTAACATCTTGCAACTCATCTTCTGTCAATTCCATTGTTTCTGCAAATTGTAAATTTAACATCTTTTACATTCCTTCAATTATTTTTATTTGTAAACCACTTCTGCGACCTAGGATTTGCTTCAAATGTTTTACAAGGACAGTATAACATGGAAATTGGCTTATTTTAGAAAATCGCATATTTGATATTTTTTCTTATAGAAATTTCACATTTGCGATTTTAGCAGATTTGATTATTTCACTGGTATAATAAAGTTACTACTAACAAGGAGGGATATAATGATGAAGAAAAGAAAAATCCAACTGATACTCCTGCTTATTTCGGAGTGGGTTATCGTCTTCCCGTTTCTAATTAATCGATAAGTTCTTTGTATTGCTGAAAACGCAATTCGAAGAGGGCTAGCAATTGTGGATTTTCTAATACTTGCAGAGATTGGATAAAGTGTTCAATCTCTTTTTGATTGCTTCCTTTGGTTTGAAGAAAGACACTCATTTTCTTTAAAAATTGCCATGATATTTTCTCAAAAACATCGTACGGGCGCAACATGCTCTCCAACTCAGCTTCGAAGATTGGGATGTATGAGAAAAGTTTTCGCTCCATGAGTTCTGATAAAATATTTAAGAGTCCTTGCTTCATATACAATCGATTGTGTACTAACTCTTTAAATTCTTTGGATTTTTCAAGCAAAGAGGTTGATAAAAATATCAAATCTTGGTTGCTCAAGAAGGGCATGGTATTGCAAAAGAGATAGAGTTCAAACCAGGTCCAAGATTCAATAGCATAGAGATAGGTAGTCAAAAACTCGCTATCCTCCTCTGCTAGCGAATAGCTTTTATCTAAGGAATGGAGTGCGTTTTTAATTACAATAGCATTCAAACAACGATAGGTCTGCGCCATCTGTTCTTGCTCGACTTCCTCCAACAGTTGCTCTAAGCCAGCAATATCTTGATGGGCAAAGCGATCCACAACCTTTCTACCAATTCGCATATGTGGAGATTCTTGATAGTTGTTGAGCTTGTGCCCAAACTCATCAAAGGTCACATTTATACCTTGGATAGCTAGGATTAGCTTGTCCGCAGATAGCATAGACTGCCCTAGTTCAAACTTGGACAACTGAGAGGCTGTTAGTCCCTCACAGGCCACATCTGACTGCTTGAGTTTTCTCGCCACGCGCAATTCCTTGTAAAATTCCCCCAATTCCATTCTCTCAATCATCTGACCACCTCCTAGCTTTTGCATATTGTATCATTATTTTTATGATTTTGTCAAAATATTCTGACATTTAAGAGAGCAAAAAAGCCAGCCTTAAGCTGACTCCTTATTCCATCGTATCAAAAGCGAGACTTGGTTTGGCATTGAGGTCCAAGCTTGCGAAGTTTTCTTTGTTCCACTCGCTGACGCTGGCATAGGCAATCATTCCTGCATTATCTCCGCAGAGGCGCAGAGGTGGAATGATGACCTTGACGTCAGTGATTTCAGTTGCTAGGCGTTCTCTGAGGCCTTTATTGGCTGCCACGCCACCTGCCACAACCAGGGTTTTAACAGGATATTTCTCCAAAGCCTTCTTAGTTTTTGCCATAAGAATATCCAAGACAGTTGCTTGGAAGGAAGCACACAAATCCTCTGTGGACAAGCTTTCTCCCTTTTGCTCGGCATTGTGGTGAAGATTGATAAAGGCAGATTTCAAACCTGAGAATGAAAACTCCAGATTATCTTCCTTAATCATGGCACGAGGGAAATCATAAATATCCTGTCCCTGATGAGCTAGCTCGTCAATCTCACGACCAGCAGGATAGGTCAAGCCCATGACACGGCCGACCTTATCATAAGCCTCACCAACCGCGTCATCTCGCGTTTCCCCAACAATCTTGTAATCACCAGCCTCCGAAACATAAACCAACTCTGTGTGTCCACCGCTAACCAAAAGGGCTAGCAAGGGAAACTCCAAAGACTCCACACTCTGAGCGGCCATGAGGTGACCGGCCATGTGGTTAACAGGAATCAGCGGAAGTCCATGAGCCCAAGCAAAGGCCTTAGCAGCTGACAAGCCAACTAGCAAGGCTCCGACCAAGCCTGGCCCATAGGTAACCGCCACAGCTGTCACATCCTCTTCTGTAATCTCTGCTTCTGCTAGCGCCTCCTCGATACAGGCTGTAATGACCTCGACATGGTGACGACTAGCCACTTCCGGCACTACGCCGCCAAAACGTTTGTGACTCTCAATTTGACTAGCAATGACATTGGACAAGAGCTCATCGTCGTTTTTCAAGACGGCGACACTGGTCTCATCACAGGATGTCTCAAATGCTAAAATATATCTATCCTTCATCTATTTCTCTCTTCATGATGATGGCGTCCTCGACTGGGTCATGGTAGTAGGCTACTCTCTCCGCGATGACTGCCATTTTTTCTTTCTTGTAAAATGCTTGCGCTCGGTGATTTGACTTTCTGACTTCGAGGAAAATCTCCCTGTCTGTCGGCAATTGAGCAAACAAGGCTGACGCAATTCCCTGACCCTGATAGTCTCCTTTAACAGCGATTTGCAAGACTTCTGCCTCAAAGATATTTTCCTGCACAGCTAGAAAGCCAATCACTTCTGCCCCATCATAAGCCAGAGCATACCAAGTCTGATCTTGAGCCAGGTCTGCTTGGATTTGTTCCAGCGTCCAAGGACTGACTGGGTAAACAGCTGCCATGACAGCGTAGATGTCTTGAGCCAAGTCAGGCTGCTGTTGGATTTGTTTGATTTCTATCATAGGCGTTTAATGTAAGACTCGCCAGACTCGGTGTGGTTCTTGAGCCAGTTTTCCTCAGCCTCAACGCGTTTGAGGTAATTTGGCACAAAATCGTGCAAGGAGTCTGCTTGCTTATCCCATGCCCAAAGAGCAAGATTGGCTGCATTTGGCAAGGTTTCTTTGTAATTAGTCCTTGGCAAGTGTTCTTGAATCTGCTCCACAAAGGGGCCAACTTCTCCGACAAAGGTTACCTGACTAGCCCCCTTGATTAACTCAATCACTCGCTCAAAAGGCAGGTGCGCTTCTGGCATGACAGGTTTGGCATTTTCATAAAATCCTGCATAAACATTGTTGCGACGCGCATCCATCAAAGGAACGAACAAGCCTTCTTGTTGGTAGGGCACCAGAGCCAAGAGGCTAGACATACCAACTAACTCGATGTTCAGAGTGTGAGCCAAGGTCTTGGCAGTTGCTACCGCAATTCGCAAACCTGTGTAGCTACCTGGCCCTTCCGCTACCACGATTCGGTCCAAATCCTTGGGTGTCCAATCCAAACTTGCCATCAAAAAATCGATGGCAGGCATGAGGGTAATACTGTGATTTTTCTTGATATTAATCATCGTCTCGGCAAGAACCTGCTTGTCCTCTAAAATAGCGAGAGAAAGAGCCTTGCTGGACGTATCAAAAGCTAATACTTTCATAACACATTCCTATCTTTTTGTCTGCTTACTATTATACTACAAAAGCTGGCACATGGGAATTTTCTTTACCCCCAAACAAAAATGCCCCAGCATGAGCAGGGCATCTAAGCATTTAATCCAAAGTAAAATACAAACCAAACGACATAGGTTAGGAGGAGGAGAAAAAGCGAGTAGAGAGTCACAAAGGTAATTTTCCACAAGAACTTGGTTTGTCGTTGTTCCAACTTTGCAAATAGAAGATTCCCCGCATAAACGCAAGCAACAAAAACAATAAAAGCTACCAAGCGAGCTCCGATAGCAAAAGCAAATAAGTTATACATAGGGCAACCTCCTTGGCTTAAAATCTATCTTGAATTATGACAAACAATAAAACTCATTTCCGTTATCAAAATAACATATTTTCTTTATTTTTGCAAACGATTACCAAAGAAATCGTCCTGTGACTTTCTCGTTTCCGTCTTTTACTAATTTTTCATTTTGTGGTATAATTGAAATAATTGTAACGAATCAAGGTCAATCTAGACACAAATTGGAATGAAATCAAGCAAATCTATGCTAAAAGTTTGGAATAAGCTGACCTGTAAATAGAAAGGAACTATATGATTTACAAAGTTTTTTATCAAGAAACAAAAGAACGTAGCCCACGCCGTGAAACAACACGCGCACTATACCTAGACATCGATGCTAACTCAGAACTTGAGGGCCGTATCGCTGCTCGCCAACTTGTCGAAGAAAATCGCCCAGAGTACAATATCGAGTATATCGAACTCTTGTCTGACAAATTGCTAGATTACGAAAAAGAAACTGGCGCCTTCGAAATCACGGAGTTCTAATATGGCCTATACTCTTAAACCTGAAGAAGTCGGCGTTTTTGCCATCGGTGGTCTGGGAGAAATCGGGAAAAATACATACGGGATTGAATACCAAGATGAGATTATCATCGTCGATGCTGGGATTAAATTCCCAGAAGATGACTTGCTTGGTATCGACTATGTCATTCCTGACTACTCTTACATCGTAGACAATATCGACCGCGTCAAGGCTGTTTTGATTACCCACGGACACGAGGACCACATCGGTGGGATTCCATTCCTACTCAAGCAAGCAAATGTCCCAATCTATGCTGGACCACTTGCCTTGGCTTTGATCCGTGGGAAACTCGAAGAACACGGCCTCTTGCGCAACGCCAAACTTTACGAAATCAACCATAATACTGAGTTGACCTTTAAAAATCTCAAGGCAACTTTCTTTAGAACGACACACTCTATTCCAGAACCTTTGGGGATTGTCATTCATACTCCTCAAGGGAAAATTGTCTGTACGGGTGACTTCAAGTTTGACTTAACACCAGTTGGTGAACCAGCAGATTTGCACCGTATGGCTGCGCTGGGCGAAGAAGGTGTTCTCTGTCTCCTATCTGACTCGACAAATGCGGAAGTACCAACCTTTACCAACTCTGAAAAAGTCGTTGGCCAGTCCATCATGAAGATTATCCAAGGCATTGAAGGACGTATCATCTTTGCATCCTTTGCCTCAAATATCTTCCGTCTCCAGCAAGCAACAGAAGCTGCTGTTAAGACTGGACGCAAGATTGCGGTCTTTGGTCGTTCCATGGAAAAGGCCATTGTCAACGGAATCGACCTTGGCTACATCAAAGCTCCTAAGGGAACCTTTATCGAGCCAAATGAAATCAAAGACTACCCTGCAGGCGAGGTTCTGATTCTCTGTACAGGTAGTCAGGGTGAACCGATGGCGGCCCTCTCTCGTATCGCCAACGGAACCCACCGTCAGGTGCAACTCCAACCCGGCGATACAGTTATCTTCTCTTCTAGTCCAATCCCTGGAAACACTACTAGCGTCAACAAGCTGATTAACATCATTTCAGAAGCTGGTGTCGAAGTTATCCACGGTAAGGTTAACAATATCCATACATCTGGACACGGTGGCCAGCAAGAGCAAAAACTTATGCTCCGCTTGATTAAGCCAAAATACTTCATGCCTGTCCACGGTGAATACCGCATGCAAAAAGTCCACGCTGGACTAGCGGTGGATACTGGTGTTGAGAAGGACAATATCTTTATCATGAGCAATGGTGATGTGCTTGCCCTTACTGCTGACTCAGCTCGTATTGCAGGTCATTTCAACGCCCAAGACATCTATGTCGATGGAAATCGTATCGGTGAAATCGGCGCAGCTGTCCTCAAAGATCGTCGTGATTTATCTGAAGACGGTGTCGTTCTAGCAGTCGCAACTGTTGACTTCAAATCGCAGATGATTCTGTCTGGTCCAGACATCCTCAGCCGAGGCTTTGTCTACATGAGAGAGTCTGGCGACCTGATTCGCCAAAGCCAGCGTATCCTCTTCAATGCAATTCGTATCGCACTGAAAAATAAGGATGCTAGTGTTCAATCTGTCAATGGTGCCATTGTCAACGCTATTCGACCATTCCTCTATGAAAATACAGAACGTGAACCGATCATCATCCCTATGATCCTCACACCAGATGAAGAATAATACTCTTCGAAAATCAAATTCAAACCACGTCAGCTTCGCCTTGCCGTATATATGTTACTGACTTCGTCAGTTCTATCTACAACCTCAAAGCAGTGCTTTGAGCAACCTACGGCTAGCTTCCTAGTTTGCTCTTTGATTTTCATTGAGTACAAGTCAACAAAACAGCCCCGTCTTCGGAGCTGTTTTTCTCTATGCTTTCTTTTCTTGATTTTTAGAAATACTACGATTTTTACCTTCAAGATACACCATCAAAATAGAAATATCTGCTGGGTTTACTCCCGAGATACGGCTGGCTTGGCCGATGGTTTCTGGATTGATGAGTTTGAACTTCTGACGAGCTTCCGTCGCAATAGAATCAATATCATCCCAATCAATATTGGCTGGAATGCGTTTTTCTTCCATGCGTTTCATCTTGGCAACCTGGTCCATGGCTTTGGAAATATAGCCTTCGTACTTGATTTCTGTTTCAATCAATTCGATAATCTTGTCATCCAAGTCCTCTGCAGCTGGTCCGATGAAGGCCACCACATCTTGGTAAGAAACTTCTGGACGGCGAAGGAATTCCTTGGCTGTCACCGCATCTGTCAACGGCTTGAAGCCCATCTCCTCAACCTTAGCATTAGTTTCCTTGACTGGCTTGAGTTTGATACTGTCTAGGCGCTTCATCTCATTGTCAAATTGATTTTTCTTAATTTCAAAGCGAGCCCAGCGTTCATCATCCACAAGTCCAATCTCGCGTCCCATTTCTGTCAAACGCATATCGGCATTGTCATGACGGAGAATGAGACGGTATTCAGCACGACTAGTCAATAGACGGTAGGGTTCAATGGTTCCCTTGGTCACCAAGTCGTCAATCATCACCCCGATATAACCATCACTACGCTTCAAAATCAACTCAGGTTTGCCTTGGATTTTCAGAGCCGCATTGATACCCGCGATAATCCCTTGACCAGCAGCTTCTTCGTAACCTGACGTTCCATTTGTCTGACCAGCAGTGAAGAGTCCTGAGATTTTCTTGGTTTCCAGAGTCGCACGCAACTGGTGAGGCAAGACCATGTCGTACTCAATGGCATAACCTGTTCGCATCATCTCTGCATTTTCCAAACCTTTGATAGAATGAACAAGTTCACGTTGCACATCTTCAGGTAAACTGGTTGAGAGGCCTTGGACATAGACTTCCTCTGTATTGCGCCCTTCTGGCTCAAGGAATAGTTGGTGGCGTTCCTTGTCCGCAAAGCGCACAATCTTGTCTTCAATCGATGGGCAGTAACGAGGTCCCACTCCCTTGACCACACCTGTAAACATAGGCGCACGGTGGAGGTTATTTTGGATAATCTCATGACTGGTACCATTGGTATAGGTCAACCAGCATGGCACTTGATCTTTGACATAATCCTCATCACGTGAAGTGTATGAGAAGTGATTAGGCGCTTCGTCTCCTGGCTGAATCTCTGTCACATCGTAGTTGATAGAAGAAGCCTTGACACGTGGAGGGGTTCCTGTCTTGAAACGACCGATTTCGAGGCCCAGTTCCTTGAGATTGTCAGCAAGGTTAATAGAAGCTAGGCTGTGGTTAGGACCTGATGAGTACTTGAGGTCTCCGATGATAATTTCCCCACGGAGAGCAGTCCCTGTGGTCACGATAACAGCCTTAGCAGCATATTCTTGATGGGTTGCTGTACGAACACCGACAACCTTGCCATCTTCAACCAAAATCTCATCAATCATGGTCTGACGAAGGGTCAGATTTTCTTGGTTTTCAACTGTCTTGCGCATTTCCTTAGAGTAAAGTTCCTTATCAGCTTGCGCACGAAGGGCACGGACAGCTGGCCCCTTCCCTGTGTTGAGCATCTTCATCTGGATGTAAGTCTTGTCAATGGTTTTGGCCATCTCGCCACCGAGGGCATCAACCTCACGCACGACAATTCCCTTGGCAGAACCACCGATAGAGGGGTTACAAGGCATGAAAGCCAGCATTTCAATGTTGATGGTCGCAAGCAAGACCTTACACCCCATACGGCTAGCTGCTAGGGATGCTTCTACCCCAGCGTGTCCCGCACCAATTACAATAATATCGTATTCTTCTGTAAAATTATATGTCATATTTCTCTCCTATTCCTCAAGATGAATGTGTCTTAGTTGGCCGTCCCAATCTGGTAGGGCTGTTTTTAGAAAGTCTGGAACTAGATTGATACCCTTAAGCTTGTCTAAGTCAATCCACTCACAAGGCTGCCTTTTCTCGTCTTCCTGCATGGTCAATGGAGCATCTTCAAGCAAATCCACCAGATAATGAAACTCGATATTGTGATAGGAAACACCGTCTTGTTCAAAACGATTTTCAACCACAAAAGCTAGCTGTCCAGCTTGAGCTTTAACACCCAGTTCTTCTCTCACCTCACGGACTACCGCGTCTTCCGTTCTTTCATTGACTTGAATCGCACCGCCGATGGTGTAATACTTGCCCTTGTCTTTGGTAACTAGAAGCTTGTGATTTTGGAGAATCAAGGCTGTAGCCCGAACTCCAAAAACCGTATTTCCTACTTTTGTCCGAAAGTCTTGCTGAGTCATTCTTGTCCTTTCCCTTAAACGACACAAAAACAGTCAAAACTCCAAAGAAGTGCAGGACAAAAAAGCCTGCAACATCCATGAGCTTTGACCATCATTTCTATTGCTTTTATTATTGTAGCAAATTGAGAAAATTTGTCAATCTAAATGTACTGACAAACTTGTCCATCGCGGTAAGCATTGTCAATCAAACCACCACCTAGACACTCTTCGCCATCGTAAAAGACAACTGCCTGTCCTGGTGTAATCGCGCGTTGCGGTTCTGCAAAGATAACCTCTGCCTTATCTCCTTTGACATGGACGGTCACCTTAGAATCAGGCTGACGGTAGCGGAATTTAGCCGTACATTCGAGCGTAAACTCCTCTGGCATTTCACGAGTAAAGTGGACTTGACTGGCTTCTAGGCTGGTTGACATGAGCGAGTCATGGTAGAAACCTTGGCCGACATAGAGAATATTCTTACTCAGATCTTTTCCGACAACGAACCAAGGGGCATTGTCACCACCGTGTTGTCCACCGATACCAAGCCCGCCACGCTGACCAATCGTATAATACATAAGACCTGCGTGCTCGCCCATATCGCGACCATCCACAGTCATCATGCGGCCTGGCTGAGCTGGCAGGTAGTTACTGAGAAAGTTTTTAAAGTTCTTTTCTCCGATAAAGCAAATCCCTGTCGAGTCTTTCTTCTTAGCAGTCGCAAGGCCTGCTTCTTCTGCTAGTCTGCGTACTTCAGGCTTTTCTAAATGTCCCAGAGGGAACATGGTTTTTTGAAGTTGTTCTTGCGACAGTTGGCTGAGGAAATAGGTCTGGTCCTTGCCATTGTCCACGCCACGAAGCATGTGAACAGTGCCATCCTCATCACGCGCCACTCGGGCATAATGCCCAGTCGCCACATAGTCTGCCCCCAAGGTCATGGCATAGTCCAAAAAAGCCTTGAACTTGATTTCCTTATTGCACATAACATCTGGATTTGGTGTGCGCCCTGCACGATATTCCGCTAGAAAATACTCAAAAACGCGGTCCCAGTACTCTTTTTCAAAGTTGACAGAGTAGTAAGGAATACCAATCTGGTCCGCCACCGCAGCCACATCCTTGTAATCTTCGGTCGCCGTACAGACGCCGTTTTCATCTGTGTCGTCCCAGTTCTTCATGAAGATACCGATCACATCGTAGCCCTGCTCTTTGAGCAAGAGAGCCGTCACCGACGAATCAACACCACCACTCATCCCCACGACAACACGTGTTTTAGAGTTATCACTCATGGTAAATCTCCCATCTATTCGTTTATTCACGATTGAAGGTCGTGTGTGCTTAACGATTGAAGGTCGCTTGAGCAGTATTCATTATAACACGCTTGGTTGGAGAAGACAAGAAAGAGGCTGATAATCTACGAAGCTCTGATATTCTCTTTCACTAACTACCTTTTATAATTTAAGTCAAGTTAGAAGATTTTTGACAACATAGCTACATCCCTTTTCACAATTCAATGACACGATGACATTGTTGGGCTACATAAGCATCGTGGGTCACAATAATAACTGTTTTCCCCTCGCGATTCATCTCTAAGAGAAACTTCAAGACCAAATCTCTATTTTCAGGATCCAGAGAACCTGTTGGTTCATCGGCTAAAATCAGCTGGCTAGGTTTTAAGATGACTCTAGCAACTGCAATTCGTTGTTGTTCCCCCCCAGACAACTCGGAAACCTTTTGATGCAAAGTAGCTGACAAACTTACTCTCTCTAAAATCTCTTCCACCTTTTTGAGCTTGTCTTTCTTGGACAATTTCACATATTTCAGTGCCAGCATGAGATTGTACTCGACCGTTTCATCATCAATCAGGGCAAAATTTTGAAACAGATAAGAGATATGTTCACGGATTATTGTTTGTGATTTAGCAGAATTGACTGCTAGATTTTTTTGACCAAAAATCTCATACCGTCCGCTATAATCACCATCTATCAAACCTAATAAATTTAACAAGGTCGACTTCCCACTACCACTTTTTCCGACGATGGCAACTAAATCCCCCTGATCAATCCTGAGAGACAAGTGATCCAAAATCACTTTTCCCCCAATGGTTTTCGTAATATTTTTCAACTCAATCATAAGATGCCCCCTTTCAATAACTCTACTAAACTTCTTTTCTCCATCCTAGAAGCCAAGACTAGCACAAATAGTATATCCAAACATGTAAAGCCTGCAAACAGCAGGAGTGGCAAGAGCGCATGGGCAAAGAAAATCAATATTAGAAGAGGCAGACTATAGCCCAGCAAGAGCAGAACTAAGAGAGGGCGGTAGCGATCGACCAGTTTCCACCCCATAAACTTCTTGGTAATGATATCTGTTCGCTTCAATAAGAAAGTTGTTACTAGTAAGAAGTAGGAAATCATCATGCTAAGGAGACCAAACAAAGCAAAGAGTATATTAAGATTTCGAACTGCATCTCGATAAGAATCTACTTTCTCTTGTTGAATGGCTTGAAGCGATGAAAATTTTAAATAATTCCCATCTGATAATTTCTCAACTAACTCCGTAATCACTTTTTGATTTTGTTCTGTATTTTCAACTTTCATCGGGTTGTTTAAACCTGTCGTTGACAAGCGAGTCTTTTCTTCCCACATCATGTCTTGATCATTTACCAGACTAATGATTGGATTGTGGAGGTTTTCCTTTCGCTCATTATTATAAGGGAAGAAAGACCAATCTCCTTCATAGTAGGCAATTTCTACATCCATATCTTCTATTGTTTGCTTTTGCTGATCTTCATACCTCAGAGAAAGATAGGCTATGGATTTTCCCAAGAACTGATTCTTACTTTCTTGTCCTTTATCACTGGCTGGCATCAAAATAACTTTTTTAGTGCTGGTATCTGGTAACTTGAATCCCTTGCTCTTTAGAAAATTGCTATTAGCATAGTAAACATCTACCTTATCAGGCAGTTGGTACTGCTGTACTTGTTCAGCTTTGATGACTGGTTTGATAGGAAGACTCGCACTTCGCACATAGTTTACTTGTATTTTTGCTAGCAAATCTTGATAAAATTGATAGAAATAATCTGTAGATTTCCCTGACCCTGCTAGCTCTTCTTGCCACAGGTTATCATTGAGTTGGAAGGTTTCTAAGGTCAAGTAATTCCCTTGGCTTACCCACTGTTGCTGATAAGCAAGTTCTTTGTTTTCTTGTTCTAAACTTCTGCCTACCCCAATCAGTAAAACCGTCAATAAAATGGTGGTTCCAATTTTCATCACATAATTGAAGATGAGACCAAGTTTGACAGATGAAAAACCTTTCAACATGGAACTAACTGTCATTTTCTGAATCATCAGGTAGGTCAGCCAACTGATGAACAAATACAACTGTAAAAGCAGAAATTGGGATAAGAGTAAACTTGGGAACAGAAGTTTTGGCCTGTAGTCCAGCACTAAAAATAGTCCCAAGTCAATGACAAGACTTCCACCCAAGAGAAGATAAAAATTAGTCTTTACAAAACCAGCCAAAATCGCCCTACTTTGAAAACCAAGTAACTTTTGAACCCCCACTCGTTTCATCTCCATCATCGGCTGATAAACTGTCATTAAAATCACAAGCAAGATTGCCAAGATAAAGATAATGATAGATAGTAACAAAGCTTGATTTAGCACTCCAACCTGACTTCGGTAAGTGGGTTCTAATAAAATCGTCTTATCTATCTGGAAAAAATCACTCCACTTTTGTAGAATGGTATCGCGATCTATCTCTTTGCTGGAGGTAATCATGTAGCGCCCATTTACAGTATGGGATTTATCCTCAATATAGGATCGGAAGGTCTGGAGTCGAATGAGTTTCACCTTTAAAAAGGTGGGAATGGTTCCTAGATTATTGGGAAGGTCCTGGTTGCTGTAGACTCCCTTCTCATTCTTTGAAAAATCAAGAGAAGTCAGACCGAACTCCTGATAGGGGAAGGTTTCCTTATCAAAAACACCAGCCTTGACCACCTCATCGCCATTATCTACTTTGATAATAGAGACCTTGTCTTGACTTGCAACCTCTTCAAAAAACTGGAGAATAGTTTCTGTCGGTTTAGTGACATCTTTCAAGTACAAGTCAAATGAATAAGTTGTCTTGCCCATCTCCTGAATCCGCACTATTTCACGTGTAACATTTACATTCAGAACAAAAAACGTAGTACACAGCAAGAGCAGGAGCATACAAAGATGACTGATTTTTTTCATAGAGATACCTCCCGTGGAGAAACAACATTGAACTAAGTGTAACCTCTTTTTATTTTTTGCTAGATCTTAAGTAGGTGTAAATAAATCCTGCACTTATAGTCAGAGTTGTCCACCATTTAAAATCAATATGCAAAAGTGAAAAGATTATAAAACTGATGATTAGCGAAGCTAAAATATAAACAATGATTAAAATTTTATTTTTCATAGGAATTGCCTTTCTAAAGGGATTCTAGTGTTTAGAGCTTATTTGTAAAGTTTACAATAAACAACTAGGGCAATTGTCTATCAAAATGTCCTTTTATCTGTCAATAATCCTAAAAAATCTTGTCGTTTCAAGTCTGAGAAATGTTTGGTAGAAAGACTTCCCCTCTGAATGCCATCATCTCTGACCTGCAAATAATAGCTATGTTGGTTTGTTTTAATCGTCAAAAAGTCTCCAAATACAAAAGCTCTTTTCCAGTTGCGAATCTCAAATTCTTTCATCTCTGATTTTGGAATGCGGATAAGTCCTTGCCGCAAATCACGATGGTGCTCACTTGTGAAAGTCATCCCATTCCCAAGATTTCTTATCAGCAGTTCATCTGGAGTTACCATCACCAGCGCTATTTTAGTTAAGAAAATTTCAACCGTTGGTGGTAAAATCGCCAAATCAAACCAAGGATGTAGGTAGCGATACACTAAGAAATAATGAGGCTCCTCACCCAATCCTAGTTGTTTATATAAGGTCTTGACCTCACTATCTAACCTCGCTTCAAAAGACACATCCGAATGCTCTTCTTCCTTCCTCTGATTAAAATAACGCATCCAGACTAGGAAGCCTATAAAGACTATGATAAATATTCCTGATAAGAGATATTTTAAATTGTAGTTCATCACTTAACCTCCTGATTCACTACTCTACCTAAAGCAGAGGCCTATTTATTTTGAAAATAGTTCCATAACAACTTTAAATAAGACGGGTGTCATTAAAATTAGGATAATTCCTATCACAAATATCATGACTACTCGAAAAAGTTCCTTATTTTTAAACATTTTATCCCTCCTTTTCTAGCTACATCATAGTACTGTTAAGCCCATTTTAAAATTACACCAAACCTATTTTAGCTTTCTTTTTTACTTTTTATATTACTATGATACAATATTTTTAATAGGATTTTATTATTTGTTAACTTTTTTCACGAAAAGGAGTCAATCATGCGTTATGATTTCGGAAAGGTCTATAAAGAAATACGCGAGTCAAAAGGCTTAACCCAAGAAGAGGTCTGTGGAAATGACCTTTCAAGAACCAGCCTATCAAAGATTGAAAGTGGCAAGGTAACTCCCAAATATGAAAACATGGAATTTCTTCTCCGACAGATTAATATGAGTTTTGAAGAGTTTGACTATATCTGCCATCTCTATCAACCTAACCAACGAACAGAAATCATGCAAACTTATCTCAATATGAGTTCTATCATTGGCAGCAGTAGTCTAGTTGATTTTTTTGAAACATGCCAAAACTATCTCAAGACCCATCACGACCTTCCTATAGAAGAAATAAGGGATATGCTGGAAATTGTCATTCATATCCGTCAACATGGTACAGAGCAACTGTCAGAGCAAGTGAAACAGACTATCAAAAAACTTTGGGAAAAAATTGAAAAACAAGATACATGGTATGAAAATGATCTAAAAATCCTCAATACCATCCTTTTCAGCTTTCCCATTGAACACCTCCATCTCATTACTGAAAAAATCTTGCAACGCTTGGAAGTCTATAAAAACTATCAACATATACATGACTTGCGAGTGACAATCCTACTCAACCTTTCCACTATTTACTTATACAATCAAGATAAAAACATGTGTCAACAAATCTGCTATACTTTACTAGAGGACGCCAAGAACAAGAAAAGCTACGATAGGCTTGCTATCTGCTATGTCCGTATCGGGATTTGTACAGACGATTCTAAACTTATCCAAAAAGGATTCTCCCTTCTAGAGCTGACCGATGAAATTTCCATGCTGGCCTACCTCAAAAAAGAAGTGGAGATCTATTATCAACCGAAGGAAAGATAAAAAAGTCGAGGAAATTCCCCGACTTTTTATGCTATTCTATTCATTAGTTCTTAATACCATCCGTTGTTAAGCCAGAAGTTTTTAGCGGCTGTCCATGAACCGTAACGTCCTGCAACGTAGGCATCTGCTACACGTTCTTGGTTTTCAGCTGAGTAGTCACCGTTCAAGTATGAATCTGTCAATTGGTAACGTCCGATATAACGTCCGTTTGTAGCTGTGTAGCTACCGCCTGATTCTTTTTGAGCGATCCATTCTTTGGCTTCTGCTTCAGATCCGCTTACAGATGAAGCAACTGTTTCTTCTGCTACTGTTTCGCTTACTACTGGAGCTTCTTCTGCTACTTCTGTAGTTTCTGTCACTGTAGCTGAAACAGCCTCGTCTTGGGCTGCTGGAGCTTCATAAGTCGTTGAAGTTGGGGCTACTGGCGCTGCTGGACCGTCGAGAACCAACTCTTGACCAACATAAATCATATGGATGTTGTCAATGTGGTTGTTTTCTGCCAATTTCTCAACAGTTGTGTTGTGAGTTTCAGCAATTTCTGAAAGTGTATCACCTTCTTTAACAGTGTAAGTTGATGATTCTTGAGCAGATACAAATGATGGAGCAAATACTGCAAACAAGGCAGCTACTCCTGCAAGAGTTGTTTTAATCTTTTTAGTTGTTGATTTCATATTTGAAAATTCTCCTTCTTTCTATACTTCTATCATACCCTTTAAATATTACTGTTTCTTGACACTTTTATGTAGAAATATTACAAAATTATTTTTTATTTCCCTAAATAAGGTATTTTTTGTCATAAAAGATACTATTTTTATGCTATTTGTAGTGTAAAAAGGTTTTCATCCACAATTAAAGCCAAGACCTTCATTCTTTGATATAATAGAGATAAGAATTTTTATAAGGGGAAACTGATGAAATCACTTCGTTTTCAATCTGTCTTTGATATCATCGGACCAGTTATGATTGGCCCATCTAGTAGCCATACCGCTGGTGCTGTTCGTATTGGGAAGATTGTCTCTTCCATTTTTGATGATACTCCGACAGAAGTCGAATTCCAACTTTTTAACTCATTTGCCAAGACCTATCGTGGTCACGGAACAGACCTAGCCCTTGTTGCAGGTATTTTGGGCATGGATACAGATGATCCTGAAATCCCAAACAGCCTAGAAATTGCCCACAAGCGTGGTATCAAGATTGTCTGGACCATTCAGAAAGACAGTAATGCCCCTCACCCCAACACCACTAAAATTACCGTCAAAAATGCCCACAAGACTATCAGCGTAACTGGTATTTCTATCGGTGGCGGTAATATTCAGGTAACCGAGCTCAATGGCTTTGCCGTCTCTCTCAATATGAATACACCGACTATTATCATCGTTCATCAAGATATTCCAGGTATGATTGCCCTTGTCACGGAGGCACTTTCCCGCTATGATATCAATATCGCCCAGATGAATGTTACTCGTGAAAAAGCTGGTGAAAAAGCCATTATGATTATCGAAGTTGACAGTCGCAACTGTGATGGGGCTATCGAAGAAATTCGAAAAATCCCTCATCTCCACAATGTCAATTTCTTTAAATAGGAGGAAGCATGTTTTATTCTATCAAAGAATTGGTCGAGCAAGCAGATCTGGACTTTCAAGGAAATGTCGCAGAACTTATGATTACAACAGAGTTTGAATTGACCGGTCGCGAACGTGAAGAAGTCTTCCTTCTCATGGAACGCAATCTGGAAGTCATGAAAGCCTCTGTCCAACTTGGCCTCAATGAAAATAAATCTCGTAGTGGCCTGACAGGTGGAGATGCTGCCAAATTGGATCACTACATTAAAAACGGAAAAACTCTGTCAGATTACACAATTCTCTCTGCTGCCCGAAATGCCATTGCAGTCAATGAACACAATGCTAAAATGGGCTTGGTCTGCGCTACTCCGACCGCAGGAAGTGCCGGCTGTCTCCCTTCTGTTCTCACTGCTGCTATTGAAAAATTAGACCTCAGCCACGAGCAACAGCTGGATTTCCTCTTTGCTGCAGGTGCCTTTGGACTAGTCATCGCAAACAATGCCTCTATCTCAGGTGCTGAAGGCGGTTGCCAGGCCGAAGTCGGTTCGGCCTCTGCTATGAGTGCCGCCGCCTTGACTCTGGCTGCAGGTGGAACACCTTATCAGGCCAGTCAGGCCATTGCCTTTGTCATTAAAAATATGCTGGGCCTCATCTGTGACCCTGTTGCCGGCTTGGTTGAAGTTCCCTGTGTCAAACGTAATGCCATGGGAGCTAGCTTTGCCTTCATCGCAGCAGATATGGCCTTGGCAGGTATCGAATCTAAAATACCTGTGGATGAGGTTATCGACGCCATGTACCAAGTAGGTTCAAGCATGCCAACTGCCTTTCGTGAAACAGCTGAAGGTGGACTCGCTGCCACCCCTACTGGTCGTCGTCTCCAAAAAGAAATTTTCGGAGAATAAGCTTATCAAATAGGAGAAATCATGACCTCTATTACAGCTATCTTTTTCGATCTGGATGGAACCCTCGTTGACAGTTCTATCGGGATTCACAATGCCTTTACCCATACCTTTAAAGAGCTGGGGGTGCCTAGCCCTGATGCCAAAACTATTCGTGGTTTTATGGGACCGCCCCTTGAAAGTAGTTTTGCGACCTGCCTGCCCAAAGAACAAATTTCTGAGGCTGTGAAAATATACCGTTCTTACTACAAGGAAAAAGGCATCTATGAAGCTCAACTCTTTCCTCAGATTGTAGATTTGCTTGAGGAGTTATCGAGCAATTACCCTCTTTATATCACCACTACAAAGAATACCCCAACCGCTCAAGACATGACTAAAAACTTGGGAATCTATCATTTCTTTGATGGCATTTATGGTTCCAGCCCTGAAGCACCCCATAAGGCAGATGTCATTCGCCAAGCCTTGCAGACACATCAACTAGCACCAGAACAAGCCATCATCATCGGAGATACCAAGTTTGATATGCTGGGAGCTCAAGAAACAGGCATTCAGAAATTGGCCGTCACTTGGGGATTTGGAGAGCAAGCAGACTTGCTAAACTATCAGCCGGATTATATCGCCCACAAACCCATAGAAGTTTTGGAGTATTTTCAATAACATAGACTGGGCAACAACCCCATTTCAGAAGAAAATGGAGCAAGTTTCTACATAACAAAACGCATATTACCAAGGTTCTTTGAACTGCAGACCTGATAATATGCGTTTTTCTTTTTTATTCAACGTGGGTTGTTTGATTGGCAAAGGCGATAATGGCTTGCTTCAACTCATCTCCACTAAGAGTGCGGAACTCTTCAATCTTTTGATCGATGGCTTCTAGAGGCATGACATTAACCTTACCAACGAAAATCTTATCCATAACTTGGTTATCAACAAGTTCGGTTGATACCAAGAGTTCTTCGTAGAGTTTTTCACCTGGACGGATTCCAACTTCAACAATTGGAATTTCGCTCTCAGTGTGTCCACTTAGAAGGACCATTTTCTTGGCCAAGTCATAAATCTTGACTGGTTTGCCCATATCAAGGATAAAGACTTCCCCATCTTTGGCATAAGCGCCAGCATGGATAACCAAACGGCTAGCTTCTGGAATAGTCATAAAGTAACGGGTCATACGGAAGTCCGTCACCGTTACAGGACCACCTTCAGCAATCTGACGTTCAAAGACTGGAATAACACTACCACGGCTACCAAGAACATTCCCAAAACGAACTGCACAGTAGGTCGACTGGCTACGTTGGTTAAAGCCAGTAACAATCAACTCAGCCACGCGCTTGGTTGCTCCCATAACATTTGGTGGATTAACCGCCTTATCTGTCGAAATCATAACCATCTTAGGTACTTTGGCTTCATCAACAGCCTTAGCAACATTGTAAGTACCACGAATATTGTTTTTGAAGGCTTCTTTTGGATTACGCTCCATCATAGGAACGTGCTTGTGAGCAGCCGCATGATAAACAATAGCTGGCTTGTACTGCTCAAAGACTTGCAACAAGCGGTCATAGTCTTGAATATCGGCAATAACTGGTACATAATCAATCCCTTGGAACTTACGAATCAATTCATGATAAACAAGGTAGATTGAATTTTCACCGTGACCAAGCAAGACGATGCGTTCAGGATTGAAGCGGCTAACTTGGCGACAGATTTCAGAACCGATTGAGCCACCAGCACCTGTAACCAAGATTGTCTTACCTGTCAGTTCTGCGCCCAGACGCGATTCGTCAAGACGAATTTCCTGACGTCCCAAAAGGTCCGTAATATCAATTTTTTGGAAGCCAGTACCTGCTGGGTGAAGTCCCTGAACAACGGTTTCAACCTTAGGCATCTTGTAACATTTGACACCCAGCTTATTACACATCTGCAAGATACGCTCATATTCTGACGGGTCAAGCGACGGAATCGCAACGATAACACGCTCGATTTGATGGCGTTTAGCTAATTCAGGCAGATCCTCATATGAACCCAAAACAGGAATTCCACCAAGTTTTTGGCCCTTTTTCTTAGCATCCTTGTCCAAAATACCGACAAGTTCTAATTCACTAGTTGGATGTTGGTAACTATCCATAAAGAGAGCTCCACCATCACCGGCACCAATCAAGAAGGTCCGACGGTGTTCCCCATCACCACTTCCTTTTTTGCGTCTTGAGTAGATTAACTGCCAAGCAATCCGTGGCAATAAAATCAAGAAGGTACTCAACAAGATAAAGAGCACGATAAAACGGATGGAGAAGAGAGGCAAGAAGGCATAGCAGATACTATATGACAAGATACTGCTAGCAGTCACACCAAAAAAGATTTTCATGAAATCCGTAATCTTGCTGTAACGACTAATACTAGCGTTCAAGCCCCAAAATGCAATCATCAATTGATAAAACAAGAAGGCCAAACTCGTATAGATAATGTAGTCAACAGGCGCTGGGTTAATCAATCCGTAGAATAAGATATAAGATACAATGATGGAAACCACCATACTCAAAATATCAAATATTCCCCAGAAAACCTGTTTTTGTTGTTTATTTAAAATTTCCACCAGATCAATCACATAATCTGTGAGTTTTTTATTCATCGAAATTTACTCCTCCTTAAAAGAGTTTTATCATATTGTTCATATTGTTATTATAGCATATTTTGATTTATTTAGCTTATTTTTCCAAATAAATAACTGTTCCCTTATAATCCTTCTTCCATTTAATCCCTCCAATTAAACCTACAATCGTCCCAAGGCCATAAGCAAAGTGAATGGAAAATAAAAGAAAGGGCATCACAATTAGAAATCCATTTTTATGTTTTAATAAAGTCAGAAAAGTGAGCAGTAATAAAAGTAGAAAATAAGTACCTAATAGTAAAGTTATAAATAAGAATGTGAATGGTAACAATGCTAGGCTAAACACAAGACTCAAAACAAATAAACAAGGGACATAGTGAAATAGTGATAAACACTTAGGCTGAACATGAGTTGTCAAGCCAATCCACAAACCATTTGAATATTTTTGATGCAGCATTTTCTTGAATGTTGGTCGAATATACTGATAAGATAGAATACTTGGGCTATAACGGATTTTATAACCATGCTCTCGAATTCTATAATGAATATCATTATCTTCAGTTCGTCCAAGTTGCTCATTTACTAAACCAACCTTCTGGAAAACCTCTCGTTTATACATCCCATGAAAAATGGAAGAAACATATCTATCCTCAGAACTATTTCGGTAATTGGCAATGCTACTACCAAACATATTTTCCTCAACAAGATGCAGGATCTCTGCCCATTTTCCCTTTCCTTCAACAATCGTCGGTCTAGGTCCCCCACAAACAGATTCACCTTGTTGAATAACAGCCACATTGTTCATTACAAAACTCTCAGTAACTTTTGAATGGGCATCAATTTTTAAAATAAGGTCTCCTACAGAATGTTTAACGCCCAAGTTAAAACCACTAGCTTGATTTTTCTTAGGATTGTTATACAATCTAATTGAGTTAAACTCTATATCTTCCTTTATAAATTCCTGAATGATAGCTGCGGTCCCATCCGTAGACATAGCATTTATAAATAGAATTTCAATATTCTCTTTAGGATAGGTTTGATTTTTTAAGTCTTCAATTAGACCAGGCAAATATTTTTCTTCATTGTATGCACTGATTACAATGGATACGAGAAGACTTTCAACATTTTGAGTCACTACTACTCTCCTGAATTTTTCCTTCCACTATTTTATCATAATTTTCAAGACTTTCCCATTTTTATCTTGAAAGCCAGAAACCTTACTTGACATTATAGGGAAAAAACCTTAAAATAAGCTGTTATTAAAATCAGCTAGGAGAGGTAATATATGAAAAAGCAATCACTCTTTTTTGTTCCAGGTATTATCCTGATTGGTGTTTCCTTGCGGACTCCTTTTACTGTTTTACCCATTATTTTGGGAGATATTTCGCAAGGGCTGGGAGTAGAAGTTAGTTCGCTTGGTGTCTTGACCAGCCTTCCTCTCCTCATGTTTACCCTCTTCTCGCTCTTTTCTACCCGACTGGCTCAGAAAATCGGCTTAGAGCATCTCTTTACCTACAGCCTTTTCTTCTTGACTATCGGTTCTCTCATTCGACTAATCAATCTGCCTCTGCTCTATCTAGGAACCTTGATGGTTGGGGCAAGTATCGCAGTCATTAATGTTCTGCTTCCTAGTCTTATCCAAGCCAATCAACCAAAGAAAATTGGTTTTCTGACTACCTTATATGTAACCTCTATGGGGATTGCAACGGCTCTGGCCTCCTATCTGGCTGTGCCTATTACACAAGCCAGTTCTTGGAAAGGACTTATCATCCTCCTCACCCTGCTCTGCCTAGCAACTTTTTTGGTCTGGCTGCCTAATCACCGCTATAATCACAGACTGGCTCCACAAACCAAACAAAAAAGCAAAACAAAGGTCATGCATAATAAACAGGTCTGGGCAGTGATTGTCTTTGCAGGTTTTCAATCCTTGCTCTTTTACACCGCTATGACCTGGCTACCTACCATGGCCATCCATGCAGGCCTATCCAGTCACGAAGCTGGCTTGCTAACCTCTATCTTCTCCCTGATTAGCATTCCTTTTTCAATGACTATCCCAAGCCTGACAACCAGCTTGTCTACTCGCAACCGTCAGCTCATGCTCACTCTGGTTTCACTGGCTGGCGTGGTCGGTATTTCCATGCTCTTTTTCCCAATCGGTAATTTCTTTTACTGGCTTGCCATCCATATCCTCATCGGAACCGCGACCAGCGCCCTCTTCCCCTATCTCATGGTCAACTTTTCACTCAAGACAAGCGCCCCTGAAAAGACTGCACAATTGTCTGGTTTATCTCAAACAGGAGGCTATATCCTAGCAGCCTTTGGGCCAACCCTCTTTGGTTACAGTTTTGACCTTTTCCACTCTTGGGTGCCAGCTGTAGCTGCCCTCTTACTCGTCGATATCCTGATGACTGTGGCCCTCTTTACAGTGGACAGAGCTGATAAAATCCTTTAAACTTCTAGTTTTGGCTAGAAGTTTTTTATATATAAAAATTTTACACATTTCTCTTGACAGGGCTTTCATTTAGATGTACAATGTATGTGTAGAAAAATTATATATAAAAATCTTACACATTAGAAAAGGAGGTTCCCCATGTACTTTCCAACATCCTCTGCCTTGATTGAATTTCTCATCTTGGCTGTACTGGAGCAGGATGATTCTTATGGTTATGAGATTAGCCAAACCATTAAGCTGATTGCTAATATCAAAGAATCTACACTCTATCCCATTCTCAAAAAATTGGAAGGCAATAGCTTTCTGACAACCTATTCTAGAGAGTTCCAAGGTCGCATGCGCAAATACTACTCCTTGACAAATGGTGGTATAGAACAGCTCGTGACCCTAAAAGATGAATGGGCACTCTATACAGACACCATTAATGGCATCATAGAAGGGAGTATCCGCCATGACAAGAACTGAATACCTGACTCAGCTAGAACTCTATCTCAAAAAACTGCCTCAGGCTGACCAAATTGAAGCCATGGACTATTTCAGGGAACTCTTTGACGATGCTGGAGTCGAAGGAGAAGAAGAACTCATCGCTAGCTTAGGAACTCCTAAGGAAGCAGCTCACGAAGTCCTCTCCAATCTTCTCGATAAAAAAATTAATGAGGCACCCGCTCAAAAAAATAACCGACAAATTTTGCATATCGCCTTGTTAGCTCTCCTTGCAGCACCCATCGGTATTCCTCTGGGAATCGCCATCCTCGTGTCCCTGTTCGCAATCCTTGTGGCAGCCTTGACTGTCATTCTAGCTTTCTTTGCGGTTTCCATACTTGGTATCATCGGCGGATTCCTATTTTTAGTTGAAAGTTTCACTGTTCTCGCCCAAGCCAAATCAGCCTTTATCTTAATTTTTGGTGCTGGTTTACTGGCTATCGGTGCTTCTTCACTAGTCTTACTAGGTATTTCCTATGTAGCCCGCTTCTTCGGTCTACTCATTGTTCGCCTGGTGCAATTTGTTCTCAAAAAAGGAAAGAGAGGTGACCAGCATGCGTAAATGGACAAAAGGATTTCTCATTTTTGGTGTGGTGACTACCATTATCGGCTTTATCCTGCTCTTTGTAGGGATCCAATCTGACGGGATTAAGAGTCTGCTTGCCATGTCCAAGGAGCCTGTCTATGATAGTCGGATGGAAGAGCTGACCTTTGGTAAGGAAGTCGAAAACCTAGAGATTACGCTCCACCAACACGCGCTCACCATCACAGACTCTTTGGATGATCAAATCCACATTTCTTACCATCCATCTCTTTCTGCTCACCATGATCTTATCACAAATCAGAACGATAAAACGCTGAGCCTCACTGATAAGAAACTGTCTGAAACTCCATTTCTCTCTTCTGGAATTGGCGGGATTCTCCATATCGCAAGCAACTACTCTCGTCGTTTTGAAGAAGTTATTCTCCAATTGCCAAAAGGGAGAACTCTAAAAGGAATCAACATCTCAGCAAATCGCGGTCAAACCAGTATCACCAATGCCAGCCTTGAAAATGCGACCCTCAATACCAATAATGGCTATCTCCTCCGAATTGAAGGAAGTCGTATCAAAAACAGTAAACTCACAACCCCTAATATCATTAATATCTTTGATACAGACCTTACAGATAGTCAGCTAGAGTCAACAGAACATCACTTCCACGCTGAAAATATCCAAGTACACGGTAAGGTGGAATTGGTGGCGAAAACAGACCTACAACTGCTACTTTCCGAAGAAGAAAAACAAAGAATCAACTTAGATCTTTCAACAAAACATGGTTCTATTCTTCATTTTGTGAGAGAAGGAAGACGTTCATTTAACAATAAAGAAAACAGAGATGAACATTTAAGCAATCCTTATAAAACAGAAAAAGCTGATGTGAAAGATCAACTCATAGCAAGGGCAGACCAATATATCTATCT
This sequence comes from Streptococcus sp. UMB1203, assembly GCF_030217725.1. Taxonomy (GTDB): domain Bacteria; phylum Bacillota; class Bacilli; order Lactobacillales; family Streptococcaceae; genus Streptococcus. The sequence continues at coordinate 57,615 of NZ_JASOOK010000007.1, forward strand.
ACTCAAAGCAGAGGAACACGAGTCTTCTTCTAGAAATCGTTGACAAAAACGCTTACATTCGCTACTATGGAAGCATATTTATCTAACTAAAAAGGAGGTTCTACCATGAAACAAGAATGGTTTGAAAGTAATGATTTTGTAAAAACAACAAGCAAGAACAAGCCTGATGAACAAGCCCAAGATGTTGCAGACAAGGCTGAAGAAACTATAGCCGATCTCGATACGCCAATTGAAAAAAATACTCAAGTAGAGGAGGAAGTCTCTCAAGCTGAAGTCGAACTGGAAAGCCAGCAAGAAGAGAAAATTGAAACGCCTGAAGACAGTGAAGCGAGAACAGAAATAGAAGAAAAGAAAGCATTAGATTCTACTGAAGAAGAGCAAGATCTTTCTAAAGAAACAGAAAAAGTCACTATAGCTGAAGAGAGTCAAGAAGCACTTCCTCAGCAAAAACCAACCACGAAAGAGCCCCTTCTTATCAGTCAATCCTTAGAAAGTCCCTATATCCCCGACCAAGTTCCAAAATCTACGGATAAATGGAAAGAGCAAGTGCTTGATTTTTGGTCTTGGCTAGTGGAAGCTCTCAAATCTCCTACAAGCAGTCTTGAAACAAGTAGCACACACAGTTATACAGCCTTCATCTTGCTCATTCTGTTTTCTGCATCCTCCTTTTTCTTTAGTATCTACCACATCAAACATGCTTACTATGGACATATAGCAACTATGCATAATCACTTCCCTGAACAATTTGCTTCATTAAATCTCTTTTCGATTATCTCTATCCTAGTAGCAACAACACTCTTCTTCTTTTCATTCCTCTTGGGTAGTTTCGTCGTGAGACGATTTATCTACCAAGAAAAGGACTGGACGCTAGAAAAGGTTCTCCAACAATATAGTCAACTATTAGCAATTCCAATCTTCCTCACTGCTATTGCTAGTTTCTTTGCCTTCTTTGACAGCCTACGATTTACAGCCCTTTTGTGTGTGATTAGCATTGGAATCATTCTGCTTGCCAGTCTCCATATCATTACAAGACCAAGTCAAGCAAGTGAAACCGACTCCTTTTATCAGTTATTCTTGTCTGTCCTTGTGAACGGAGTCATTATCCTCCTCTTCTTTGTAGCTGAAGTGGCACTGATTGGAGATTATCTTCGTATCTTGGCCTTTCTTTAAACTTCAATCCTGTCATCCATGGCAGGATTTTTCTATGTCAAAAAAGCAAGTCGATTGACCTGCTTCTACTTTACTTTTCTTGTGCTAATGTTTTAAAATCTTGTCCTAGGATGGGTTGTACTTCTAATTGATTGGCATCTAGTTGGTGGTAAGATGCTGATGGTAGTGACTCTAGGAATTTTGCATAGTCCAAGCGAGCGATAGCTTCATAATCTTCTGGTTTAGAGCCATCTCCTGTGATTTGAACCAAGTCAATCTCCCACTGCACTTCCTTATCCACCAATTGCTCCATATAGGCAGCAGGAACAAATGGTTCTCTCGGTAAAACAGTCTTGACCCCTTGAGCCAGATGGTAAACACCGTGCACTTGGTCTTCTCCATCTTGATAGAAGGAAACTCTTGCAAAGTAAGCGTCTGTCTCTTGAACCGCACGCACACGCGCTTCAAACTGTGCCAAACCATCTGCCTCTAAAAGGCTTTTCAAGTCCTCATGACTAAAGAAAACAGGATTAAAAATTCCTTGGCAAATCGTAAAACGGGCTGCAGTGTCTGTCAGATGGGCTTGAATACTTGCTTGGAAATAAGCTTCAAAATCAAAACCATCTAGTCCTTCAATCTCAGTTCCTGTATAAGCAAGCAGAGCATCTAAAAATGCTTTGATAATCTGCCAGTCTGTCTTCGTGAGTAGGTCAGGAAGATCGACACGGTAAGCCTTTTGACCATCAGCATAACTGACCTTAAAGAGAAATTGTGATTGCCCCACTATCGCACACTCGATATACTCGAGACGATTAAGAGGCTGACGGAGATAGACGGTATCATAGCTATGCGACTCCAAACCATCTACCAAGGCCAAGATAGACTTGGCAGTCAAAATTTCCTGTTCTCCTAAAATGCTCTGTTTATTTGGAATAAAAAATGTTTTCACCATAACTGAACTCCTTTGAAATCGTTTACATATAGTATACCCTATTTTCCTGAAAGATACAGAAACAAACTTTAGATTTTTTAGTAAAAAGCATAGAAAAACAGCCCCTAAGGACTGTTTAATATTATACTGTAGCTGCTTGATCCAAGCTTTCACCGATAGCAGCTAGGCGCTCGACAACTTCAGCTTGTGTCAATTCATGTTCTGAAACATAGCGGTTACGTGGGTGAACACGACACTCGTGTGAGCATCCACGAAGGTACTTGTCTTCATTTTCTTCTGATGTCAAGATACGACGGTTACAGAATGGATTTCCACAGTTGACATAACGTTCACATGGTGTTCCATCAAACCAGTCTTTCCCTACGATGGTTGGGTTGACATGGTTAACATCTACGGCAATACGCTCGTCAAAGACGTACATTTTTCCATCCCAAAGCTCGCCTTGAACTTCTGGGTCTTTACCGTAAGTTGCAATTCCTCCGTGCAATTGGCCGACATCTTTGTAGCCTTCACGAACCATCCAGCCTGAGAATTTCTCACAGCGAACGCCACCTGTACAATAAACCACGACACGCTTGTCCATGAATTTTTCCTTGTTATCACGAACCCATTGTGGCAACTCACGGAAGTTACGGATATCTGGGCGGATAGCCCCACGGAAGTGTCCTAGGTCGTACTCGTAATCATTACGTGTGTCAAGGACAACGGTATCTTCATCAAGAAGGGCTTCTTTGAACTCTTTTGGAGACAAGTAAGCACCTGTTGTTTCAAGTGGGTTGATGTCGTTGTCAAAGTCGTTGTCTTCCAAACCAAGGTGGACAATTTCTTTCTTGTAGCGGACAAACATCTTCTTGAAGGCTTGTTCACTTTCTTCGTCAATCTTAAACCAGAGGTCTTCCATGCCTGGAAGGCTGTGAACGTAGTCCATGTATTTTTGAGTTGTTTCATAATCACCTGAAACTGTTCCGTTAATTCCCTCGTCAGCGACTAGGATACGCCCTTTAAGGCCGATTGATTTACAGAAAGCCAAGTGGTCTGCAGCAAATTGCTCTGCATTTTCAATTGGAGTATAAAGGTAGTAAAGTAAGACACGAATATCTTTTGCCATAAGATTTGTTCTCTTTTCTATTCTTAAATTTTCAGAATTTTTCATCTAACTATACTAGTATACCTGCTTGAGAAAACGAATGCAATTTATTTGACTGGAAATTTTAGAAAGGAACATATCCCTGCACTTCATCAATAACCATAGCGAATAGCAGATAATTCTCTCATTTTTTTGATCTGCTCGGCTTGACTTTCTGACAAACTTAGCTTGTTATCAATCAATACGCGCGCAAGATCAACGTTCATTTGACTCAAAATAAATGGAGTAGAGGTCCCATCGTCCTTTAATCGTTTTTTATAACTCACTAACAGATTTTTCAAGGGAACAAGTTGAGGCGTATCCTCTATATCTTCCAGTAGATAATCAATGATAGTCATGGCTTCACAACGCCTTTCGCTTCCTCCTGCAAACCATTTTAATGGTGTCATTCTTATTTTCCTCCTTAAATTGAAAAACGATCATTCCTAACTCTCATGCTAATATTTTACCCAAATACCCTCTGTAAAAAAGTCAGCAAAAATGGTAATGTTGCGAAAATATTATTGATCACATGCACCGCATAGGATGGATAAATGCTCTTGGTATAGCGGGTCAAACTAGCAAAGATGATGCCAGATGTTGCAAAGACGAAGATATCTAACAAACTAGGCAGGCTTGAAAAATGAGGAAGAGCAAATAAAATTGACGGAAGAAGCAAATCAAGGCCAAATCTCGAATGCTTAAAAAAGGCGTGTTGCAGTAATCCTCTATAGATTAGCTCTTCCATAAGTGGAGTCAGAAAAAACAAGGTTACATAGATACCAAGCTCAGCAAAGTTGGTCCCACTATAACCGATCAATACAGCCCAACCTTCAGCAGTTGACTGAACATGTTTAGCTGTCTGAACGTTAAAAGAGATCTGGAGCACTACCACTAATACTGTCAAAATCGAATACCAAAGCCATTTTTTTCTCGGAATGCGAAAAAGATAGCCGTGCCCTGTCTTAAATAGAATCCAAATCATGACTCCACTAAATAGCAAACTCAAGAGATTTTGAATCCAGACGAAATTGCCAATCTGGGAAGAAAATTGCCAATAATTTTGAACAATAAGCGTCAACTGAGAAAGACCAAATACAAAAAATAGATAAGACAAGACTGCACTTATTTTGAAGAGAAGCTGATACTTTTTCATGTGATCCTCCTTTGTAAACCCGGAACATCCCTAATATAAACCATATTTCCCCAAATTCTTACTCTAAATCTTAAATAGTGCTTAAGATTTCCTGAATGGTTAAAATAAGGGAAATGAGGAAACAGGAATATCTATGTCTTTATTTCAAAAAATCACTGCCTTCCCCAAATAAACCTGAGGAAAACAGTGATTCAGTTTTTAGGAATTAGGAATGAATACACGAAATCAATTAATCTTATGATTTTTTGTTTTTCAAGAATTCATCGTATTGTTTTTGCATTTCGTTCAATACTTTATCGTAGGCACCTTCAGATTTCAATTTTTCCATCAATTCTGGAATAGCTTTATCTGGGTCTACAGTACCAGTGTTGATAGCTGTATCGAATTGTTGCATTGTGTTAGAGATAGCTGAGATTTCAGATTTCACATTGTCAGTGTTAAAGATGAATCCAAGCGCTGGAGATTCTTTAGCTTCTGCCAATTGTTTCTTAGAATCTTCGATTTGTTGGTCTGTAACATTTTCGTTGATGTAAAGGATCCAGTTGTTACCAGTGTTCCATCCACCCATGTGAGTGTTTCCTTTGTAGCCATCAAGGACTTTAACACGGTTTTCTTTACCTTCAATTTTTTCCCAGTTCTTGCCTTCTGGACCATAAACAAGACCATTCAAGAGTTCTGGGTTAGTGTTCAAGAGATTCAACACTTCCATTGATTTTTCTTTGTTCTTAGAGTTGTTTGAGATAACAAAGTTAGCAACTTGTGTTGTTTGGTTTTTCTTAATGAAGTTAGTGATTGGTTTGATTTGGATATCTTTGTTCGCAACACGTGAAAGCAAGCTGTTACCGTAGTCAGCTGGTCCTACTGTTTCTTCACGAACGAACCAAGTATCTTGTTGAAGGTCAAATGAAGTATCGCTTGTTGCTACGTCTTTTGGAATGTATCCAGCTTCATAGAATTTGTGAAGAGTCTTCAAGTGTTCTTTGAAACGAGGCACTTCGTAACGGTTTACGATCTTAGTAGTGTCTCCTTCAAGGTCGATAACGAATGGAAGTCCATTTGGAACTGGGTAGTCAAAGTTATCAGATGGGATGAAGTTCTTAGTAACCGCAAATGGCACTACATCTGGAGCTTTTTCTTTGATTTGTTTCAAGACTGGTTCAAGTGTTTCATATGAAGTGACACCTGAAATATCGATACCGTATTTAGCAAGAAGAGTTCCGTTGAAGGCGAAGTTTTGAGATGATGCAACGTTGGCTGCAACTGGAACTGCGTAAATTTTACCGTTTACAGTATTACCTTTGATGTAAGCTGGGTCAAGTGCTTTGTAAAGGTCTTTACCTTCTTTTTTGTACAATTCTGTCAAGTCAGCATAAGCACCTTTTTGTGCATTTACAACGTAGTTATCTGCAAAGGCGATATCGTAGTTTTCACCAGATGATGTGATAACTGACATTTTCTTATCATAGTCACCCCATCCAAGATATTGGATATCCAATTTAGCACCAACTTTTTCACCGATGATTTTGTTAGCATTTTCTAGCAATTCATCTAAGTTATCTGGTTTGTCACCGATTTGGTACATTTTGATAACAGTTTTTTCACCTGAAGCTGAGTCAGCAGCTTTTTTACTGTTACCTGAAAGGTTTCCACAAGCAGCGAGACCAGCAGCCAAAGCGACTACGCTAGCAGATGCAAAAGCATATTTTTTCCAGTTTTTCATGACAAAAACTCCTTTTTTATTTTTAAACTTATAAACAATGTAATGATCTTATACTCAATGAAAATCAAAGAGCAAACTAGGAAACTAGCCGCAGGCTGTACTTGAGTACGGCAAGGCGACGTTGACGCGGTTAGAAGAGATTTTCGAAGAGTATTAACTTCACACAAGGGAAGTTGGGAACTGAGAAATGTTCTTTCTCAACAAGCACTATTCTTTCACACCACCGATAGTCAAACCTTTTACAAAGTAGCGTTGGAAGAATGGATACAGAATCGCGATTGGAAGGGTTGCGACCACAACCATGGCCATACGACCTGTTTCTTTTGGAAGAGCAACTCCCAGTTGACCAGATAGGCCGACTGCTTTGGCGATGTAGTCCATATTTTGCTGGATTTGCATGAGCATATATTGCAATGGATACAAGTTGTCACTCTTGATGTAAAGAAGGGCGTTGAACCAGTCATTCCAGAAACCAAGAGCTGTCAAAAGCGTGATGGTTGCGATACCTGGTAATGACAATGGCAAACAGATTTGGAAGAAGATCCGGGCCTCACTAGCACCATCGATACGAGCGGATTCTAGAATGGCTTCTGGAATAGTCTTCTTGAAGAAGGAACGCATCAAGATGATGTTAAATGGTGAGAGAAGCATTGGAACAATCAAGGCCCAAACTGTATCACCAAGTTGAAGTAAACGAGTTACCACGATATAGCCCGGTACCAAACCAGCGTTGAACAACATACTAAGAAGGGCAAAAATCGTAAAGAATCTGCGATACTTAAAGGTTGTCCGTGAAATAGCGTAGGCATAAGTTGTTGTGATAAAAACGTTTGTGATAGTCCCCACCACTGTTACAAAGACTGAGATGAAGAGGGCTTGGAGGATTTTATCCTTAAACTGTGCCAAGAACTCAAAACCGTCTAATCCAAATTGGGATGGGAAGAAGCTATATCCATTTTGGAGGATACTCTTTTCATCTGTCACCGAAATAACGATAACGAATACAAAGGGTAGGATACAAGAGAGGGCAACCAAACCAGAAATGGTACTAAAGAAGATATCTGCTTTCTTACTGAAGGAGTGAATGCCGACATTATCAATTTTTTCTTTTTTAATTTTCTTTTCTGCCATATTCTCCTCCTTTCTAGAACAAGGCTGAGTTTGGATCAACTCGTCTTGCCAGTAAGTTTGATAGGATAACCAGAATCAAGCCGACAACTGATTGGTAGAGACCTGCCGCTGAAGCCATCCCGATATCCGCTGTCTGAGTCAAACCGTTATAAACATATACGTCCAAGACATTGGTTACGTTATAAAGCTGACCAGCATTGTGGGGGATTTGGTAGAAGAGACCAAAGTCTGCACGGAAGATATTTCCGACTGCAAGGATGGTCAATACAGTTACCAATGGTGTCAACTGCGGAATGGTTACATTGCGAATTCGTTGCCATTTGCTAGCCCCGTCCACTGTTGCTGCTTCATAGTAGGTTGGATCAATTCCCATGATTGTCGCATAGTACATGACACTGCTATAGCCAAAACCTTTCCAAATACCTAGGAAAAGTAGGAGATAAGGCCAAATTCCCAAATCAGCGTAGAAGTTGACTTCTTTTAGACCAAGACTTTCCAATAAATGATTGAACACCCCTTTATCAATATTTAGGAAGGCATCTGTAAAGAAACTGATGATAACCCAAGACAAGAAGTAAGGGAACAACATAGAAGTTTGGAAAATCTTCACCATTCTCTTGGAACGGAGTTCACTGAGGATAATGGCAATCCCTACAGATACAACTAAACCTAGAAAGATAAAGCCAAGATTGTAGAGGACAGTATTTCGTGTGATAATAAAGGCGTCTCTTGAACTAAATAAGAATCTGAAATTATCGAGTCCGACCCATTTACTATTTATGATACTATCTATGAAACCATTACTGGTCATGTGGTAGTCTTTGAAGGCAACCACATTCCCAAATACTGGAATGTAGAAGAATAGAATCAACCAAAGTGCCCCTGGCAAAACCATCAAGAGAAAGATCCAGTTGTCTCTCAAGGTTTTTGAAAACTTATTCATAATTTCCTCCCTTTTTATTTTGATATCCATCTAAAAATTCTTTTTTAGACTTTTGATAACGATTACATTATTAGTATACTCCTATTTGCAGATTAGGTTAAACTCCTAATTATAGAAAAAACTCCACAAATTATGTAGCAGATTTAAAACTTTATCACCACTATCAAACAAATGTCCTAAATCAATTGTTTATTTTATCTCTATTAGCCTAATGATGGCGTCACTCTGTTACCCTGTGCTAGTCTCTCAAACAAAATTTTAGGAGCAATGAAGCCCACTATTTTTAGAAAAAAGGTCTATTATCAAGTTCCTCATACTTTTGACCATAGAGGTTTTTCTCTTTTTAACGTTTTTTCTCAAAACTCATCCTGATCTCTGTCTAAAAATAAAGGTACTACTTTTCTCAACTTTTTTAGAAAGCTAATACTCTTCGAAAATCTCTTCAAGCTACGTCAGCTTCCATCTACATCCTCAAAACAGTGTTTTGAGCAACCTGCGGCTAGATTCCTAGTTTGCTCTTTGATTTTCATTGAGTATAAGGCAAGGCCAAATCAATTTATAACAATGTTTTAGAAGCGATATTGTACTAGTCCAGACTCAGTTCATTATAGTGTCTGATTTCTCCCAGACTGACTCCCTACAAAAAGTGCAAATAAGAAATCTCCAGCTTAGTAACTATCAGTGAGTTCTCGAGTCTGGAAATTTTTCAATATACTTCGTTATTGGGCTCTATAATATTTGTAGTGGGTAAATCCCCTATAGATATTATGGAGCCTATTTTTGTGTAGAAAAAAAGTCCCAT